>NZ_JBFOCN010000083.1:0-106767 GCF_040907815.1 Aeromonas sp. s6 | reverse complement strand
TGCGCGTCATCGACATTTATACCCATCGCTGGCGGATCGAGGAGTTCCATAAGGCATGGAAAACCGGAGCAGGAGCCGAGAGGCAACGCATGGAGGAGCCGGATAATCTGGAGCGCATGGTCTCGATCCTCTCGTTTGTTGCAGTCAGGCTGTTACAGCTCAGAGAAAGCTTCACCCTGCCGCAAGCGCTCAGGGCACAAGGGCTGCTAAAAGAAGCGGAGCACGTAGAAAGCCAGTCCGCAGAAACGGTGCTGACCCCGGATGAATGTCAGCTACTGGGCTATCTGGACAAGGGAAAACGCAAGCGCAAAGAGCGCGCCGGGAGCTTGCAGTGGGCCTACATGGCGATAGCCAGACTGGGGGGCTTTATGGACAGCAAGCGAACCGGAATTGCCAGCTGGGGCGCCCTCTGGGAAGGCTGGGAAGCCCTGCAAAGTAAACTGGATGGCTTTCTTGCCGCCAAGGATTTGATGGCACAGGGGATCAAGATCTGATCAAGAGACAGACCGTAGGGAAGCGCTGAATTTTTGCGCCAGCTCAACAATTGGAACTAAGGCCCGGGTGGGCGCAGGGAGGGCCTGGGAGGGGATTGTCGAGAAGGAAGGGGCATTTTGTTGTCACGGGGAGGGGCGACTATAGTGCAGCGAGGCAAGGGTGCCTCGTTTGGCCCGCGTGAGTGGGGGCCAACCACAATGGATAGAACAATGGGAGTGTGACATATGAAGCGGATCCTGATGGTGTTGAGTCTGTGTGTGACGGTCATGGGCATGGGAATGGGGGTGGCCCAGAGCGCGACCTCTGGCGCGCAGCAAGAGTGTGAGGCCCAGGCGGCGGTGAAGAAGCTGGCGGGCGCCGCCAAGACCAGCTTTGTGGGCAAGTGCGTCAAGGATGCCTCCGCCAGTGTCAAGGCAAGCCAGTGCGAGAAAGCGGCTGCCGACAAGAAGCTGGCTGGCGCGGCCAAGAACAGCTTCGTGCAAAAGTGCCTGAAGACGGACGGGGCCGCCGACAAGGCGACCCAGTGCGAGAAGGCGGCGGCGGACAAGAAGCTCGCCGGGGCGGCCAAGAACAGCTTTATCCAGAAGTGCGTGAAAACCGCCTGAGCCGGTGAGGCTCTGACACCAACGCAGGTTGAGGCAGTGACGAGAAAGGGGCCCTGGGGCCCCTTTCTCTGTTGTGATGGGTGGTGGGGGCAGCCCTCGCCGCCAGTGTGCCCGGCCATAAGCTGTGAGCGGGGAGCTGACTTGATCCCTGCCTGGTCATCACTCTCCCTGGGTTGGCTGGGTATGTTCGGGGGCGCTGCTCAGCAGATCCTGCCCCTCGTCCTGGCTCAGCACCAGATAGCGCTCGTACTGGCGCAAGACGTCGGCACTCAGCTCGTCCCGGGTCAGGTACTGGATGTCGTAACCGGCACGGCCATCGGCAAAATAGGTGATGGGCTCGAAGATGCGGGCCTCGGGATCGTGGTTGTGGGCCGCCTCCAGAGGGTTGAAGGCGGGGGCGGGGCGGGCCTCGATGCGCACCCCGTAGCAGAAGTCCCGGCGACCCTGCTGGGGCACCAGCAGATGGCACTGATCCGGCCCATCCTCTTCGACCCGGCTGGTGATGCCCCGGGCAGCGAACTCCTGACTCAGGGCCGTCAGGGCGGGCAGGGCGACCTTGTCCACAAAGGCGCGGGCCTCCTGCTCGGTGGAGGGGCGCAGCAGGTGATCCATCCGGGTGCGCCACTGCTTGCCGTTCCAGAAGTCAGTGGCGGGGGAGAGGCGCCTGGCCGAGTGCTCCTTGTCTGCGACAAGGCCGCGGCAGAGTCCGAGGCAGAGCAGCACCATGATGAAGGCAAACGGCAGGGCGGCGATGAGGGTCATGGACTGGAGTGCCGCCAGCCCCCCTGTGCTCATCAGGGTACCCGCGGTGACCCCGAGCAGCAGAGCCCAGAACAGGCGCTGCCAGACCGGTGAGCCCTCCTTGCCCTGGGTAGCGATGTTGTCGATGACGAAGGCGCCCGAGTCGGCGGAGGTGACGAAGAAGACGCTGATGAGGATCACCGCGAGGGCCGAGGTGATGTCCGCTCCCGGCAAGAGGTCAAAGAAGTTGAACAGCAGGGTGTCGATGTTGCCGACCGAGTCGATGAGGCTTGTGCCCCCCTCATGCTGGCTGGCCCAGATGGCGGCGTTGCCGAACACCGTCATCCAGAGCAGGTTGAAGGCGGTGGGCACGAACAGGACGCCGAGGATGAATTCGCGCAGGGTGCGTCCGCGGGAGATGCGGGCGATGAAGAGGCCGACGAAGGGGGACCAGGAGATCCACCAGGCCCAGTAGAGCAGGGTCCAGTTGCCGAACCAGCCCGCCTGGCGGGGCTCGCTGTAGGTGAAGGTGCGGAAGGTGAGCTGGCTTAAAGAGGAGACATAGTTGCCAATGTTCTCCGAGAGGGCTCCCAGCAGGTACTGGGTGGGGCCGGCCACCAGCACGAACAGCAGGAGCACGATGGCGAGAAAGAGGTTGAGCTCGGAGAGGCGCTTCACCCCCTTGTCGAGACCGGTGACCGCCGAGATGCCGGCGAGGGCGATGACGACCCCGATGAGGCCGAAGCGAAACAGCTCCCCCGAGGTGTCCATGCCGGTGAGGCGGGTGATCCCCGCCGAGAGTTGCATCACGCCATAGCCCAGGGTGGTGGCGATGCCGAAGATGGTGCCCACCAGGGCGAAGACGTCCACCGCGTGGCCGAGCGGCCCGTGGATCTTCTCCTTGAAGATGGGATAGAGGCCGGAGCGGATGGTCAGGGGCAGGTTGTAGCGAAAGCCGAAGTAGGCCAGCACCAGGCCGACGATGGCGTAGATGGCCCAGGCGTGAAAGCCCCAGTGGAAGAAGGTGGTGACCATGGCTTCGCGGGCGGCCACCTGGGTCAGGGGCGTCGCCTGGGGCGGGGAGACGAAGTGACTCATGGGCTCGCCCACCCCGAAATACATGAGCCCTATCCCCATCCCGGCGGCGAACAGCATGGCGAGCCAGGAGGTGAAGCTGAACTCCGGGCGGGCATCGTCCGGCCCGAGGCGAATGTTGCCAAAGTGGCTGAAGGCGATCACCAGCAGCAGGATCAGGAACATGCCGACCACCAGCACATAGAACCAGCTGAAGTGCTGGGCTATCCAGCTCTGGCCGCTGCCGAAGAAGCGGGCGGCGGCCTCCGGGGCCAGGGAGCAGATGGCCAGCAGCGCCAGGATGAAGAGCAGGCCCGGGATGAAGATGGGCAGCGACAGGGTGCATCTGGAGGGACGGGGAGCGTTCATGGGACACCTTTGGGTGGAAGGACTCAAGACACTATAGGCCCCTCGGGTGCAAAGCAGACAAGGGATGGACGGCGAGTGACGGGGTCAGCGGCCATGAGCACCGTGGGGGAGGCACTCGTCGTCCTGTTTTTTTTATCGTAACTTATTCCATTAAATCAGATGGTTACCGCTTTCTTGTTTGTTAATAGCGAGTTGATGCCGTTTTTTGGGAAATCTTTTCCCCCCTCGTCCGGTTCTATTGAACGTAGCCGGATGAGATGCGCCGGAGACATCACTCTCGACAACAAGGAATAGAGACATGAACGTGAAAAAAAGTACTGCCATCGCCTCTGCCATGACGGGTCTGCTGGCCCTGGGTGCCCAGTTCATCGCCGCGCCGGCCATGGCTGCGGATGACAAGGAGAAGTGCTACGGCGTGGTCAAGGCGGGCAAGAACGACTGCGCCACCAAGGGCGGATCCTGCGCCGGCACCGCCAAGATGGATGCCCAGGGGGATGCCTTCGTGGTGGTGCCCAAGGGGCTGTGCGAGAAGCTCGCTGGCGGGTCCCTGCAACCCAAGTAAGCCGCATGCCATGGTGTGGCGCCCGCCACATCATGGCCCTATCTATTGAGAGCCCAGCAATGAACCCCTTGATCGGTATCGGTTTACGCCCCCCGCACTACGACGAGATCCGCCACACCCTGCCCGGAGTGGGCTGGCTTGAGGTACACAGCGAAAACTACTTCGAGCGCCACAGCCAGGGCTTCGAGGTGCTGGGGGAGCTTGCGAGGCACTACCCCGTGAGCCTTCACGGAGTCGGCATGTCGCTGGGCTCCGCCGATCCTCTCGATGCCGGGCACCTGCGCCAGCTGGCAGCCCTGGTGGCGGCCATCTCGCCGGTGCGGGTGTCGGAGCACCTGAGCTGGGGCAGCATCGGCGGGCGTTATTTCAACGATCTGCTGCCCATGCCCTACACCCGGGCCGCTCTTTTGCACATGAGCGACAAGATAGATCGGGTGCAGCAGACACTGGGCAGACAACTGCTCATCGAGAATCCCTCCTCCTACCTGCAACTGGCGGGGGAGATGGGGGAGGCCGAGTTTCTGGCCGAGCTGGCTGGGCGCAGCGGTTGCGGCGTCCTGCTCGATCTCAACAACCTCCATGTGAGCGCGGTCAATCACGGCCTGGAGGTGGACGACTATCTGGCGACTATCGACCTCGACACGGTCGGCGAAATTCACCTGGCCGGTTTTACCGAGAAGCACCTGCCTCAGGGGCCCCTCTATATCGACACCCACAGCACCCCCGTGGCCGAGCCCGTCTGGGCGCTCTACGAGCAGGTCTGCCAGCAGCGCGCCATCCCCACCCTGATTGAATGGGATCTGGCGATCCCCCCGCTGCCGGTGCTGCTGGGAGAGGCGCAGCGTGCCAGCGAGATCCTGAGCGCGGCACAGCAAACATCCAGGGAGGCCGCCCATGTCTGAGCTTGCTTCCCTGCAACGCGCTTTTGCGAGCGGTCTGCTCGGCCAGGATGATGCCATCCTCGGGCACGTCCAGCCGGGGCGCTTTGCCCCCGACGCCCTGTTGCAGATCTATCGCAACAACTTCATCCTCGGCCTCACCGAGGTGCTCGCCAGCAGCTACCCCGCGGTACGCGCCATGGTTGGCGAGACCTTCTTTGAGGCGGCGGCACGAGGGTTCGTGCTGGCGGCACCTCTGGAGGAGGGGAGCGTCATGGACTACGGGGAGGGCTTTGGCGACTGGCTGGCACGCTTGCCCACCACGGCCGCGTTGCCCTGGCTCGGGGATCTGGCCCGCTTCGAGTGGGGGCTGGAGCGGGTCTCGCTGCTTGCACCAGAGACGCGGCGCTGGCCTGCCGAGCGGCTTGCCGCCATGACCCCTGAGCACTGGGAGCGGCTGGTGCTGCATCCTGCCTGCGATCTGCAACTCCTGGAGAGCCCCCATCCGGTGCTGGCGCTCTGGCAGATGGCCCTGCACGGCGGTGAGACGGTCAGGGAGCTGGATGCTGTCTGCTCCCTGGCACTCAAGAAACGCCCCGGACACCGGATCGACCCCATTCCCCTGGATGCCGCCGCCTGGCGTCTGCTGCAAGGCTGCCTGCAGGGCAGGCCGCTGGCCAGCCTGCTGGCTCAGGATCCCGCCATGGCCGAACACCTGGCCCCCCTCATCACCCTCGACCTGCTGGTCGATCTGGAGCTTGCCCCATGACAACGCAAACCCTTGCCAGGCCCCTTGGCCCCCTTGTTGAACGCATCTTGCCCTGGTGCAGCGGTGGCCTGTTGCTGCTTGCCAGGCTCTGGGTCGCCACCATTTTTCTGCGATCCGGCTGGCTCAAGTTAACGGCCTGGGACAGCACCCTCTATCTGTTCGAGTTCGAATATCAGGTGCCCCTGCTGCCCTGGCAGTGGGCGGCCTATGCGGGCACGGCGACCGAGCTGTTGCTGCCCCTCTTCCTGCTGGCGGGCCTCTTCACCCGTCCGGTCGCCTTGCTGCTGTTTGGCTTCAACGCCATGGCGGTCATCTCCTACCCGGCCCTCTGGGCGGGGGGCTTTCACGATCACCAGTTGTGGGGCTGGATGCTGCTGACCCTGGCCGTGTGGGGGGCGGGCCCCCTGGGGCTCGACAGCTGGCGCCTTGCCCGTCGCTCGCCTCCGGCGTAAGGTGGCCGCACACGAGCCCTGCCTGACTGACGGGTGGGAAAGGAATGCAAAGGAGAAGAGATGAAGGTTCGCGAGGCGCTGGCGGCCGATATTCCCGCCCTGACGACACTGCGCATGGCGCTCTTTTGTGAGGTGGGGGAACTTGCCCGCCCCGATGAGGATCCGGTCCTCAGGGAGGCGACGCAGGCCTACTTCATTCAGGCGCAGGAAGAGGGCTGCGCCCGTAGCTGGGTGGTGGAAGAGGAGGGCGAGGTGGTGGCGTGCGCCACCCTGGCACTCTTCGTGCGCCCGCCCTACCCGGGCAATCTGGCGGGGCGGGAAGGGTACCTGCTCAACATCTACACCCGGCCGGTCTGGCGCAGACGGGGAATGGCGAACGCCCTGCTGGTGGCCATGGTGGCGTATGCCCGCGAGCAGCAACTGGGCAAGCTGTGGCTCCATGCCAGCAGTGATGGGCGCGCTATCTACGAACGGTTCGGCTTTGCCGGCAATCCCGCCTGTCTTGAGTGCGTTCCCGCTCGTTAGCCGCCTTTTTCACCGCCGGGCTGATCCTCTTTCGCCTGGGCTGCGTATTGGGAGCCCTTGGCGGCATCGCCGCTTTTCTATACACTGCGCGCCCCATTCGTTTCAGTCGTCCGACCACTTATGTCGGCGCTGGCGGTGCCGATACCCTCTGTGGGTGAGGCCGTGGTGCCCATGGGGATGGTCAACGAGGAAGAAGTGTCATGTTCAATCAGAAGCTCAAAGCGCAGTTGCAGGCATGTCAGACCCGGCTCGACGAGGAGCAGGGCATCATAGAGGCGATCAAGGCGGGCGCCGCCACCGTCATCTTCAGCCCGGAGGGGATCATCCAGGAGGCGAGCACTCCTTTCCTGGCCCTGATGGGATATGGGGCCGCCGAACTGATTGGGCAGCCCCACAGCCAGCTCTGTCCGAGGGCCTGGGGGGAGTCCGGTGACTATCGCCAGTTCTGGCGGCGTCTCGCTCAGGGGGAGGTGCAGTCAGGCACCTTCGAGCGCGTGAACCGGCAGGGGGAGACGCGCTGGCTGGAGGCGACCTATTTCCCGGTGAAGCACCAGGGCCGGGTGACCCGGGTACTCAAGATTGCCAGCGACGTCACCGAACAGCACCAGCGACTTGGGCGGCTCGAGGCGCTGACCGAGGCACTGGACCGCTCCCGGGCCATGATCGAGTTCACCCCGAACGGCGACATCCTCCATGCCAATGCCAACTTCCTGAGCGTCATGGGTTACACCCTGAGTGAGATCGCGGGCAGGCACCACAGGATCTTCTGTGACGAGGCCTTTCTGCGCGAGCAGCCCCGTTTCTGGGAGGAGCTGGCCCGGGGCCAGTTCAAATCCGGCCTCTTCATGCGCCACAATAGCCGGGGGCAGGCCGTCTGGCTGGAGGCGACCTACAACCCCATCCGGGATGGCAGCGGCAAGGTGGTGCGGGTGGTGAAGTTCGCCAGCGACATCACCGCGCGCATCGAGCAGAACCACGCCACCCGGGAGGCTGCCCGCCTGGCCCACAGCACCGCCCAGGAGACCCTGCACAGCGCAGAGGAGGGGGCGGGCCTGCTGCGCGCCGTGGTGCAGACCTCTTCCCTCATCGCCTCCCAGGTGGATGAGGCCATCGCCCTCATCGGCCAACTCAACGAGCAGTCCAGAAGCATCGAGGCCATCGTCTCGACCATCAGCGCCATCGCCGATCAGACCAATCTGCTGGCCCTGAACGCCGCCATCGAGGCGGCGCGGGCAGGGGAGCAGGGGCGCGGGTTTGCGGTGGTGGCGGACGAGGTGCGCCAGCTGGCCGCCCGCACGTCGCTCTCTACCGACGAGATCGCCAGGGTGGTGCAGAAGAACCGCGAGCTGACCGCCAGGGTGACCGACGACATGGCCGGGGTGGCGGGCAGCGCCGAACTCGGCAAGCAGCAGATCGCCGGAGTGGACAAGCTGATGAGCGAGATCCACCAGGAGGCGGACAGGGTCTCCCAGACGGTGTCTGCCCTCTCCATCTGAGGGGCTGACCGCAAGATTGCCAACAGAGTGAGCGATCGGACGGCCAGGCTGAACCCTGGCTGTATGACGCCCCCCTTCGTCATTGTGCCGCCCGGCCCCCTTGTTTAGGCTGCCGCCTCCTTTTTATTGAGCAGGTAGACAACAATGGCAGTACGACAGAGAGGCAGGGCACTGGCCCTGCTGCTGGGAATGGGGGCGAGCCTAGGGCTCGGTGGTTGCATGGGCCAGATGGGCCTCTCTTCCATGGTGACCAAGGGCAACCTCAGCGTGGTGGACAACCGCTACGGTCGTGCCGGCGTCTTCGTGCTGCTCTCCCCCGTCTATGGCCTGGCGGCCACGGCGGATCTCTTCGTGTTCAACACCATCGAATTCTGGTCCGGCAAGAACCCCATTACCGGCAAGTCGCCCGCCCTGGTGGATCAGAAGAGCGATGCGATCATCAAGGTGAACCAGCACCTGGATCCTGCCCTCAACCAGGTGCCGCTGGCCCTGCTGCCCCAAGGGGTGCGCGAGGTACAGGTGAGCTACCCGGACGAGCGCACCGCCCAGATGGAGATCCACTACATCGACGGTCAGCGCAGCCTGATGCGGGGAGAGATGCGCGGGGAGCGACTGGATCTCTACCTGGACGACAAACTGGTCTCGACCCTGAGCCGCGAGCAGCGCGATGCGGCGGCAAGTCGGGGAGCGGTGCAGGCATAATTTGTCGCGCCCCTGATCCTTTACTCCCGACAAATGCTATACATGCCTGCGGGCAAGTACGCCCCGATGTAGAGGGAGTGGGCTATGACGGTAAACGGGTTGCGTTTGGCAGAGCTGATTGGTTCTCTCAGTCATGCCCTGGACATGACGGAAGGGCAGCCGAGAGGCCACTGCATCCGCTGCTGCTGGATAGGCTCTCGTCTGGGGGAGCAACTGGGACTGGATGCCCGGCAGCGCCACGACCTCTACTACACTCTGTTGCTCAAGGATCTGGGGTGCAGCAGCAATGCCGCCCGCATCTGCGAGCTCTATCTCACCGACGATCTTCACTTCAAGCGCGACTTCAAGCTGGTGGATGGCTCCCTCTCCGAGGTGGTCAACTTCGTGCTGGGCCACACCGGCTTGCAGGCGGATCTGCTGGGCCGCTTTCGCAGCCTGTTCCACATCTTTCGCAACGGGGATCAGATAGCCAACGAGCTGATCCTGACCCGCTGCCACCGGGGGGCGGACATCGCCCGCCAGTTGCGTTTCAGCGACGAGGTGGCCCAGGGGATCCTCTCCCTGGATGAGCACTGGAGCGGCAAAGGGCGACCGCAACAACTGGCGGGGGAGGCCATCCCGCTCTTCTCCCGCATCGCCCTGCTCTGTCAGGTGGTGGACGTGTTTCACGCCGCCGCCGGGCCGGACGCGGCGATGAGGGAGCTGCGCGAGCGCAGCGGCAACTGGTTTGATCCCGCCCTGGTCAGCGCCTTCGAGGCGCTGGCAGACGAGGCCTTCTGGCAAGGGCTGGCGGATCCCGCGTTGGCGGAGCGGGTCTTCGCCCACCCGGCGGGGCAGGGGGAGGTGGCGCTGGATGAGGATTATCTGGATGAGATAGCGGCGGCCTTCGGCCAGGTGGTGGACTCCAAGAGCCCCTATACCGCGGGGCACAGCGGCAGGGTAGCTCTCTATACCGACATCCTCGCCGCCCAGATGGGGCTGTCCGAGCCACGGCGACGCTGGCTCAAGCGGGGTGCCCTGCTTCACGATGTGGGCAAGCTCGGGGTGAGCAACGCCATCCTCGACAAGCCGGGCAAGCTTGACGAGCAGGAGTGGGCGGCGGTGCAGATGCATGCCGCCTACACCGAGGAGATCCTGGGCCGCATCGGCGCCTTCGAGGAGCTGGCCCTGGTGGCTGGTGCCCACCATGAGCGACTCGACGGCAAGGGCTACCCCAAGGGGCTCAAGGGGGAGGCGATCACCCTGGAGACGCGCATCATCACCACCGCCGACATCTTCGATGCCATCACCGCCAAGCGCCCCTATCGGGATGCCATCCCGGTGCCAAGGGCCCTGGAGATGATGGCGGAAAACCTGGGCACGGCAATCGACCCCGACTGCTTTGCCGCCCTGAAGGCGGGGATAGAGGACTTCTCCCTCTACCTCACTCCCGAGCAGCCCCTGGCTCGTGCAAGCTAAGGCGCGAGCCCGAGACAAACAAGCCCCGCAACGGCGGGGCTTGTTTGTGGGCGGTTGCAGGAGGCGCGATCAGGGGCGGGCCGAGGGTTTGGCATAGGGTTGCAGCACCAGCCCCAGCAGGCGATGGAGGTGGGCGAGCTGCTCGATGAGATGGAGATTGAGCCAGAGGTAGCCGCCAAGGGTGGGGTCGTGTCCCTGGCCTGGCGCCTGGCTTGCGTCCCCATCGAGCCGGGCAGCGGCCTCTTGCAGGCGGCCGATGGCCTGGTCGGCTGCCGTGGTATCGCCGCTCTTGAGCATGAGGGCGAGTTCGGTGAGCACCGACTCCGTCGCCTGCTGGCAGGCGCGAAGCCCCGGGTGGCTCTGCATCAGGAAGTGGCTCTGGCGATCCCGCCAATAGGTGTTGGCCAGCATCTCCAGGGTACAGACGCTGTTGCGAAGGGTGGTCTGGGTCGCCTCGAACAGCGGGCTGCCAAGGCGGGTCTCCTTGACCGCCGGGGCCAGCAGGGGGCGCAGGCTGACTATTTTGGCGAGCAGGCGGGCATGGCTTCGGGTGAGCTTGGGGCGCTCCAGCACGTTGGGGGAGAGGTGGGTGTGGTAGAGCCGCCCGGCCTGCTGCAGGGTGTCGTGCATCTGCAGACGCCAGTGGGTATAGGCCCGCTGGGGGTAGATGCTGCAAAACAGCAGGGCCAGCACCGACCCCAGGATGACGTCGCCGCTGCGCCAGATCGCGGTCTCGATGTCCCCGGGCACCCCGCCGACGATGACCCCCAGGGTGATGCCGATGAGCAGCCCCACATAGGGGCGCTTGCCGAGCGCCAGGTAGCCGCACAGGAACATGATGGCGCAGCACCAGGCCAGCATGAGAGGCAGGGAGTAGAGCTCCAGATAGAGGGCCACCACCCCGCAGGCGGCGCCAAAGACGGTGCCCACCACCCGTTGCAGGGCGCGCGACAGCACGTTGCCCCAGAACGAGATGGGGCCCATCACCACCAGGGTGATGAGGGGCCAGGTGCTCTCCGGCAGCTTGAGCTCCCGGGTCAGCAGGAAGGTGAGGGTGAAGGCCAGGGCGATGCGCAGGCCGTGGACCAGGCGGTAGCGGCCATAGATGAGCAGATCGAAGCGGGAGAGCGGGGCATTGAGGCGCAAGGGCGTTCTCTTATCTCGGGTCAGGGTGGTGAGGATAGCAAGGGGGACGGCATTCGCCTTGACCTGCGTCGTTTCTCCGGTTCATGCGGGCGCACCTGTCGGCAGGCGCACCATGACCCGCTCGCCGGGGGGAAGGGCCGCGCTACCCGGCGCCCGTTCGATGCGGCAGTTGGCACTGTCGTGGCCCCCATCCACCGGGCGCACCAGCAGGGTGCCCGCCTCGTCCTGACTGAGCAAGCCGGGCACAACGCCCTGCTCTGCCGATGGGGGCAGGGCCGCCAGCAGCCGGGCGCAGAGGCGAAGGGGCGGCGGGGACTGACGGGGGGCGTGCGGGGGCAACCGGGCGCAGATGAAGTCGGCGATGGCCTCCAGATCCTCGAAGGGGAATCGGGGCAGGGTCGTGGCCTGGGGAGCGTCGCTCACGAGGGCGACGATGTCAGGATCATCGGGGAAGAGCAGGGGCCGGCCGATGGCGGCGCGATACAGCTCCACCTTGGGAAAGCGCCTGTGCTTGAACCCCTCGACCAACAGCAGATCCAGGGCGCTCGCATCGAAGCGGGCCAGCAGCGCCTCGAAGGGGGGCTCCCCCTCCGGGGTCTCCCGGATCAGGGCGTGGCGCCGGTCGGAGGCCGCCATCACCTGGGTGGCGCCCGCCTGGCGCAGGCGGTGGCTGTCCTTGCCGGGTTGGTCCATGTCAAAGGCGTGATGGGTGTGCTTGAGCACCCCGAGGCGCAGACCGCGTGCCACCAGGCGCGGGATGAGGCGCTCCAGCAGGGTGGTCTTGCCGGTGCCGCTCCAGGCGACGAAGCCGAGCAGGGGCAGGGGGCTCATGGCGCGCCCCTTTCCCGCAGCCTCGCCTCCCAGGCGGCGAGTTCGGCCGGGCTGTTGAGGTTGACGAAGGCGTCGGGCAGATCGGCAAAGGGCACCACCGCCATCCGGTGGCGGGCAAACCAGGCCCCTGTCTTGCGCTCCCCGTCCGCCAGCGCCTGTTGCAGAGAGGGGCGCAGGGCGCGGCGCAGCAGGGCGACCACGGGCTGGAGGTGCTCCCCGTCGTGGGCCACCACCAGATCGGTGTCCGGGGTGATGGCGGCGCGAAAGCGGGTCATCAGATCAAGGGGCAGGGCGGGGCCGTCACAGGGGACGAACAGCACCCAGTCGTGACGGGCCGCCGTCAGCCCCGCCAGCATGCCGGCCAGCGGCCCCTGGAAGTCGGCCTGCGCGTCTCCGATGACGGGGGCAAGCTGCCGGTAGCGAGCCTGGCTGCGGTTGGCGTTGATCAGCACCTCGTCCACCTGGGGGCGCAGGCGGGTCAGCACGTGCTGGATCAGGGGAGTGCCCGCGAGGGGCACCCAGCCCTTGTCATCGCCCCCCATGCGGGTGGCGCGACCGCCCGCGAGGATGACGCCGCTGACGAGAAAAGCGGGGGAAGAGGAAGGGGTCATGGTGCTCCGTTGCTCGCAAAGGGATGCCCACAGGGGCGTGTCGGGATCTTGCGCCAAGGCGGGCGCGGGAGCAACCTCGGCTGCCCCGGCAAAGGCGCCTTTGGCCGCAGGGTTTGTCCAAGCTCACAAAACCGGATCGGCAAACGTCATATGATCCCCAGCATTCTGATTCTTGCTCTCCTGCCTGATGGCAACTTCATGTAAATCAAAGAGAATGACTATGGCTACCGGACAATATCTGCTGTGGAAAGATGCACAGGGTCACGATTTTCGCCCCGTTGCGCTGACGGGCACCAATCTGCTCAACGATCGCAACCTCAACAAGGGTACCGCCTTCACCGAACAGGAGCGGGCCGATTTTGAGCTGGGCGGCCTCTTGCCGCCTCAGGTGCAGACTTTCGAAGCCCAGCTGGAGCGGGTTTATGAGGCCTTCCTGAGCGCCTGCAGCGACATCGAGAAGTACCAGAACCTGCGAGCCTTGCAGGATCGCAACGAAACCCTGTTCTACGCCCTCCTGTCCCGCCACGTGGAGGAGATGACTCCCTACATCTACACCCCGACCGTGGGCAAGGCGTGCCAGGAGTTCAGCCACCGCTTCCAGAAGCCGCGCGGCCTCTACATCACCCCGAAGAACGTCGATGACATGGGCTCCCTCGCCCGCCACATGGATGCCAAGGCGGTGCGCATCATCGTCGTGACCGACAGCCAGGGGATCCTCGGCATCGGCGATCAGGGGGTGGGGGGTATGGGCATTCCCATCGGCAAGCTCGCCCTCTATACCCTGGGGGCGGGCATCCACCCCGCCTGCTGCCTGCCCATCGCGCTGGACGTGGGCACCGACAACCAGGCGCTGCTGGATGACCCCATGTACCTGGGGCAGCCCCACAGGCGCATTCGCGGCAAGGAGTACGACGACTTCATCGACAAGTTCGTGGCCGGGGTCAAGCGCCACTTCCCCAACGCCGTGCTGCAGTGGGAGGACTTCAGCAAGTCCAACGCCTTCAACAACCTGGCCCGCTACCAGCAGGCGCTGCCGTCGTTCAATGACGACATCCAGGGCACCGGGGCCGTGGTGCTGGCGGGCATCATTGGGGCCGTCAAATCCAAGGGGGAAACCCTGGGCCAGCAGCACTACCTGGTCTACGGGGCCGGAGCCGGCGGGGTCGGGGTGGCGGATCAGATCTGCGCGGGGATGATCCGCGAGGGGCTTGACCCGCAGGCGGCGCGGGATCGCATCTACATCCTGGATACCCAGGGGCTGGTGTGTGACAACCGCGAGGGGCTGGATGAGTACAAGCGCCGCTACGCCAAGCCGGGCCTCTTGCTGGCCCAGTGGGATCTGCAGGGCAAGGCGGGGCTGACCGAGGTGCTGCGCCACGTGCCCATCACAGTGCTGCTCGGCACCAGCGGCGCCGGTGGCGCCTTCCAGGAGGAGCACATCCAGCTGATGCTGGCCCACTGCGATCGCCCCATGGTGTTCCCCCTCTCCAACCCCACCGCCAACTGCGAGGCCCTGCCGGAAGACATCTTCCGCTGGAGCCAGGGGCGCGCCATCGTCGCCACCGGCAGCCCGTTCAAGGACGTGCATCATGAGGGGCAGGATTATCGCATCGGTCAGGGCAACAACGTCTTCATCTTCCCCGGGGTGGGGCTGGCGGCCATCGTCAGCCAGATCCGCGAGATAAGCCCGGACATCTTCACCACCGCCGCCTTTGCGCTCGCGGAGTGCGTGAGTGAGGCGGATCTCGCCCGGGGCACCGTCTACCCGAGGATCAGCGAGCTGCGCAACATCTCGGTGCACGTGGCGACCGCGGTGCTCAAGGATATCGTGCGCCGCGACCCCTCCCACCCGCTCATCGGTCAGGATCTGCAAGAGCACATCCTGAGCCATATGTGGGAGCCGGTCTACCTGCCCTATCGCCGGGTCTGAGGTGCGACCTGCCCGCACGTGTCGCGGGCATGACGATGCCATAGAAACAGAGAGGGTGGCCCAGGCCACCCTCTCTGTTTTCCGCCCTGCTGTGTGTGCGGGGCAGGACGCTGCCACTTATTGAGCGGGCGGGGGCACCAGGCGGTCATCGACGCTGCCGTCGCCCCGAAGCTTGTTGCCACTGGCATCGACGGCGTCCACACCGTTGTCATCGACGCTGCCGTCGCCTCGAAGCTTGTTGCCATTGGCGTCGACGGCGTCCACGCCGTTGTCATCGACGCTGCCATCGCCCCGAAGCTTGTTGCCATTGGCGTCGACGGCGTCCACGCCGTTGTCGTCCACGCTGCCATCGCCTCGAAGCTTGTTGCCATTGGCGTCGACGGCGTCCACGCCGTGGCGATCGCCGCCAGCGTGCTGGTCGCCACCGGCATGTTCGCCCTGACCACGGTCATCGCCGCCGTGGCCGCTGTCGTCCCCGCCATTGTTTCCGTTATGGCTACTATTGCCTCCATTTCCGCTATTGTTTCCACTGTGGCTACTATTGCCCCCACCGCTGCTGCTGCTGCCTCCGCCGCCGCTGTTGCTGCCTCCGCCGCCGCTGTTGCTGCCTCCGCCGCCGCTGTTGCTGCCTCCGCCGCCGCTGTTGCTGCCTCCGCCGCCGCTGTTGCCGCCTCCGCTACCACTGTTGCCGCCGCCATCCCCCCCTTTGTTGTGCACGATCAACCCATTGGCCACATAGCTGTGGCTGCCATCGAGGATCAGGTTGAACAGCGCCGTGGCGGGCGGGGCATCAACCCAGAAGAGGGAGGCCACCGGCAGTTCGACAGGGTGCGGCGCCAGCGCCAGGTTGCCCGCGCTGCCCCCCTCTGACCAACCCAGCAGGTGCATGCCGGTAAAGAGCGGCAGCACGGCGAGGGCCGGGTTTTCGGTGCGGGTCATGGCCGGTGCGATGGCCGCCCAGCCCTGGGTGGTGAGGAAGGGGTGCTCGGCGGTAAAGAAGGGGGGCAGATGATTGAGCCCGTAGAGCCTGCGCGCCCCCAGCGCCACCCGCTCGATGGCCTGGATGCGGTTGCTCTGCCCGTGCCTGTCCCGCACCCGATCGCCGACCCGCAGGGTCTCGATGGGGCGTTCGCTGCCATCGGCCATCAGGATGCGGGTACCGGCGATGAAGCAGGACTTGGCATGGGCCTGGTTTGCCTGCCACTGGTGGTGGTCGAAGTCATAGCTCAGCGGGGTGGCGAACAGGGCCAGGGCGATGGCCGAACCCAGCAGCAGTCGGCGCTGGCTGGGTTTGAACGAGGGCAGTGACATGGGGAACTCCTTGTCGGTGTGGGGTCACGCCTTCGAGTATAGAGAGGGGATTGGGGGGGCATCTGCGTCGACCAGTTGAAAGCCTTGTCATGTCAACTCGCCGGAAAAACGATTGGCGTTGGCCATAAAAGTGCGTAAAATCGCTTCCTCGATGCTTGTAGCAGCGAATCCCGCCTAAAAAGCCAGTTTCATGCCCTCCCCAAGCAGTAAAAGGCAACAAATGACGCCGTTTGGTCCGTTGGCTGCCTTGAAAACGTCTTGTGATGACTGAAAAGTGTCAAATATCCCTGTCAGTTATCAAAAAATTAAGGATACCCATGTTTTCCTTGGTCAAGCAAAGCGTCGCCGGGCTGCAAATTCTGTTTGTCGCCTTCGGTGCCATGGTGCTGGTGCCCCTGCTCACCGGTCTGAATCCCTCCATGGCCCTGCTTGGCGCCGGTGTAGGCACCCTGCTGTTCCAGCTCTGCACCCGTCGTCAGGTGCCGATCTTCCTCGGCTCCAGCTTCGCCTTCATCGCCCCCATCATCTATGCCACCCAGACCTGGGGTCTGCCCTCCACCATGTTCGGTCTGTTTGCCGCGGGCTTCATGTATTTCATCCTGGCTGCCATCATCCGCGCTCGTGGCATGGGCTTCGTGCACAAGCTGCTGCCCCCCGTGGTTATCGGTCCCGTCATCATGGTGATCGGCCTGTCGGTGGCCCAGGTAGCCTGCAACATGGCCATGGGCCGTGCCGGCGGTGAGCAGGTGGTGCCTGCCACCACGGCGCTGACCCTGGCGGGGATCTCGCTGGCGGTCACCCTGATTGCCGCCGTGTTCTGCAAGGGCTGGATCAAGCTCATCCCCATCCTGTGCGGTGTCATCGCCGGTTATGTCTCTGCCGTGCTGATGGGCCAGGTGAGTTTCGATGGGATGGTCAACGCCCCCTGGCTGGCGCTGCCCCACTTCGAGACCCCGGAGATCAACTGGGCCGCGGCCCTCTTCATGCTGCCGGTGGCCATCGCCCCCTGCATCGAGCACATCGGCGGCGTGTTGGCCATCGGCGGCGTGACCGGCAAGGACTACACCAAGGATCCGGGCCTGCACCGCACCCTGGCCGGTGACGGCATCGGCGTCTGCTTCGCCGGTTTCATCGGTGGTCCCCCCGTCACCACCTATGCAGAAGTGACCGGCGCCGTGATGATCACCCGCAACTTCAACCCGGTCACCATGACCTGGGCCGCGGTGTTCGCCATCATTCTGGCCTTCTTCGGCAAGTTCAACGCCCTGCTCACCTCCATCCCCATGCCGGTGATGGGCGGCATCATGCTGCTGCTGTTCGGATCCATCGCCGCCATCGGTCTCAAGACCCTGGTGGAGTCCAAGGTGGATCTGGGGCTGTCCCGCAACATCGCCATCGTGGCGGTGACCCTGACCGTGGGTGTCGGCGCCCTGGAGATGAAGATCGGTGACTTCGCCCTGGCGGGCGTGGGGCTGGCCTCGGTGGCGGCGATCCTGCTCAACCTCATCCTGCCCCAGCACTCCGAAACGGGTGCCATGGAGAGCGCCAAGGATTAAGCGCCTGGCTTGCTGTACGTTGAGATGATGAAAAAGAGGCCACCTTCGGGTGGCCTCTCTTTTTTTGCCTGCGTACCACTGAACCCGGGCTCCCATGTGAAGCGGCTACACTCAGGGGCACCATTGACGGGAGAGGATGAAAGGATGAAGAGGGCATGGATCCTGGCCCTGCTGGGGCTGATGGGGAGCGGCGCGGCCGAGGCCGGTGCGGTGCGCTACGAGGTCGAAGGCAAGCCGTTCGAGGGCTATTACCTGGCGGGTGCCGACAAGGAGGCCCCTCTGGTGGTGCTGGTGCACGACTGGGACGGGCTCAACGGTTACGAGATCAAGCGGGCCGAGATGCTGGTGGCCCTGGGCTACAGTGTCTTTGCCGTCGATTTGTTCGGTGCCGGGGTCAGGCCGGGCACGGTGGAAGACAAGAAACGCCTCACCGGGGCCCTCTATCAGGACAGGACCAGGATGCGCACCCTGCTGCAAGGGGGATTGGCGGAGGCGGGCAGGCAGGGGGGGCGGCTCGACAATGCGGTGGCCCTCGGTTACTGCTTTGGCGGCGCCGCCGTACTGGAGCTGGCCCGCAGCGGGGCGGATCTCAAGGGGGTGGTGAGCGTACACGGCGGGCTGGAGACCCCGGCCGGGCAGGACTACAAAGAGGTGAAGGGACAGTTGCTTGTCCAGCACGGCAGCGCCGACGAGGCGGTCTCTCTGGGTCAGTTTGCGGCGCTGGTGGCCGAGCTGGAGAGCGCCGGGGTGAAGCACGAGGCGACCAGCTACAGCGGCGCTCCCCACGCGTTCAGCGTCTTTGGCTCGGACAACTACCGCGCCGATGCCGATGCCAAGTCCTGGCAGCGTTTCACCGGTTTCCTGAAGGAGGTGACCGGCTCCTGATGGGGCCGGTTCACACAGGCCATGGCAGTGCCATGGCTTTTTTTATGCCCGTTTTTCGCCATCTCAGGGGAGGGCGAGCACCCTCACCCACATGGCCCCCTTGCCCACCTCGCTCCGTGGGCCCGGGGTGAGCTGGCCGCTTTCGGGGTCGATGGCATGCAGCGCCACCTCGTGTGATTGCTGCCCGGTCGCGATGAGCCAGTGGCCGCTGTGGTCGATGGCAAAGCCCCGGGGACAGGCCTCGGTCGGGAAGTGGCCGAGGGGGGTGAGGGCGCCATCCTGGGGGGAGACGCCGAACAGGGTTAGCAGGCTGCTGGCCCGTTCGCTGGTGTAGAGAAAACGTCCATCCGGGGTCAGGTGCAGGTCGGCGCCCCAGCGCTCCCCCTCATAGCCTGGGGGCAGCATGTCCAGGCTCTCGCGCGCCACTATCTGTCCGTCCGCCTCCCTGTGGTAGCGATTGAGGGTGGCGTCGAGTTCGTTGAGGCAATAGAGATCGCCGTTGTCCGGGTGCAGTGCCAGATGGCGGGGCCCGGCGCCGGGGGCGGTGTGAATGTCCCCCAAGGGATGGGGAACCAGCTTCTCGTCCACCAGGGCAAAGCGGCGCACCCTGTCCTCTTTCAGGCAGGCCACCAGCAGCTCCTGCTCCCCGTTTTGCCCCGGGAGCCAGGTGACCGAGTGGGCCGCCATCAGGTGGTCGAGACGCTGGTGAGGGGGCTGCATCCGGCCCGCCTGATCCTGGCGGGAGACGGTGACGTGGTTGAAGGCGTAGGAGGCGGCAAAGAAGAGGCGGCCGCTGTCGTCCGTGCAGGTGTGGGAGGCGCTGCCGAGCAGCGGCGCCGAGGTCGGGGCCCCGAGCCGCCCATCGGCGGCGATGGGGAAGCTCAGCACCCGAAAATCGGGGCGCACCCCCGCATGGAGCCAGCGCCGGTCCGGGCTGATGACCAGGGGCTGCACCTCGCCGCCGGTCTGCACTTCCTGCAGCGGGGCGAGGGTGCCTGCCTCGAGGCGAAACACATGGATCAACCCGCTCACCGGGTTGGCCACATAGACCACTTGTTGCATTGCATCTCCTTTGCGACGGCCATCCGTCGGGTCAAGGGAAAGGGGAGTCCCGGCGTCTCAGGCGGGGATCAGGATCTCGCGAATGACGGGCACCACTGACAGTACCAGCAGGGCTGCCATCACCTGGTTGAAGCGGCGACGGGCAAGATCGTTTGCCAGCCAGCGCTTGAGCAGGGAACCGCACAGGAGCCAGAGTCCGACGCAGGGGAAAGAGACGATGAAGAAGGTCAGGGCGATGACGAGGTGCTGCTCAAAGGGGTCGCTCCCCGCGCTGGTGAAGGCGGCGATGGCGCCGGTGGCGACCACCCAGGCCTTGGCATTGACCCACTGGAACAGGGCACCCTTGAAAAAGCCGAACGGGCGGGTCCCGTTGCTGTCAGCCATCCCGTCCGTCGGGCGGGCGATGAGCCAGGCAAGATAGAGCAGATAGAGGGTGCCCGCGCACTTGATGAACATGTGGAGTTCGGGGAAGCGGGTAAAGAGCTGGCCAAAGCCCAGCCCCACCAGCAACAGCATCAGGGTGAAGCCGACGCAGATCCCCATGAGCAGGGGCAGGCTCTTGCGTATCCCGACGCTGGCGCCGGCGCTCATCACCATGATGTTGTTGGGGCCGGGGGTGACCGATGCCGAGATGGCAAAGAGCACCACGGCGTAGAGCGAGTCCATTGGGTTCCTCGTGCAGACAGTCCGTTGTCTTCCCTATATTGGGGGCGATCTGCGCTTTCCAAGGCGGGGGGCGGGCAGAAAAAAACAGGCCCCGTGACGGGGCCTGTGAAGCGGGCGGGATCAGACGGGCTGGTTCCCCGCCGGCGGCAGCGCCGGGCGGGATTCCACCTTCTGTTCGTCTCCCTGCATGTTCTTGATGTAGACGTCCATCTGGTTGAACGCGATCTCGATGCCATGCTCGCGGAACAGCACGTCGATGCGGCGGTTCAGCTCGTCGATGGCCGGGTTGCGATCCCCCAGCTCGCTCACGAAGAAGCGCAGCTCGTGATCCAGGGTGCTGGGCCCGAAGGTGAGGAAGTAAACGATGGGGGCCGGGTCTTTCAGCACCCGGCTGTTCTCCATGGCGGCCTGCATCAACAGCTTGCGGGTCAGATCCAGATCCGAGCCATAGGCCACCCCGACCCGGGCGATGACCCGGGTGACGGTGTCGGACAGGGACCAGTTGATGAGCCGCTCTATCATCAGCTGCTGGTTCGGGATGATCACCTCCTTGCGGTCGAAGTCGGTGAGGGTGGTGGAGCGGATCCTGATCTTGTTGACCGTGCCCGAGATGGTGCCGATGGTGACGGTGTCGCCGATCCGCACCGGGCGCTCGAACAGGATGATGATGCCCGAGATGAAGTTGGAGACGATCTGCTGCATGCCGAAACCGATACCGACCGAGAGACCGGCGGCCAGCCACTGCAGCTTCTCCCACTGGACCCCGAGCATGGCCAGCGCCGTCAGGCTGCCCACCCCGATCAGGAGGTAGTTGAGCATGGTGGTGAAGGCGTAGGCCGTGCCCTGGGCGAGGCGCAGCTTGGAGAGCACCAGCACCTCCAGCAGGCCCGGCAGGTTGCGGGCCAGCGACAGAGCCGCACCAAACACGAAGAGGCCGGTCAACACATCGCTCAGGCTGATGGGATAGAGCACGGCGTTGGCTCCGGTCCCCTCGCTCTTGTGCCACAGCACCACGCTGTCGAGGTAGGTGAAGACCGCCACCAGATCAGACCAGAGCCAGTAGAAGGCGACGCCGAACACCAGCAGCAGCATGATGCGGGTCAGACGCAGGGACTGCTGGCTGACCTCTTCCAGATCCATGGGCTGCTCTTCGATGGCTTCGCCTCCTTCCGCATCCTCCTGGGTCTTGTGTTCCCGTTTGGCGACCGCGCGGCGATAGGCCAGACGACGGGCCGCCAGTTCAAGACCGCGCAGGGCGGTGCGATAGACCAGACCCCAGATGATGATGAGGTAGAAGGACTCGATGAGCCTGCCGGTGAGTTTCAGGGCCGTGTAGTAGTAGCCAAGGGCTGCCAGCACCATCAGGGCCACCGGCGCCAGCGCCAGGGCGACGGCGGTCAGGGTCTGCAACATGCTCGCCTCGCCCTTGATGCGGGCGCGGGAGATGGGCAGCACCAGGTAGGCGGTCAGCCCCAGCAGCAGCATGGTCATGCCCTGGCCGATGACGTCGTTGCCAAGGGAGGAGGGCTCCACCACCGCCTTGGTCGACAGCATGATGAGGGGCAGCAGGGGCAGCCAGAGGTAGCGCATGCTGTTGCGCTTGGCCTGCAGCTCGTCCCGCGGCATGCGGAAGTGGGTCTCGCCGATGCCCCCCGGTCGCATCACAGACAGGTAGACGCTGAACACCAGGTAGCCGAGGGCCAGGTTCAGGGTGATCTGGAAGATGAGCCTCGGGCTCAGCAGACCGCAATAGGCGAGCAGCAGGCCGGCGGCCAGGATGAAGAGGGTGCCCGGCAGGCGTTGCAGCACGGTGAACAGCAGAGCACGGGGGGTGTGCCACTGGCTGTCCTGACGAAAACGTCCCAGATCCTTGACGATCTTCTTCTGGCGCTCGAGCAGGGTGCCGCGCTTCCACAGCAGCAGGCCGCCCACCAGCAGCAGCGGCAGGGAGAGCAGGGAGACCGCCAGCAGCATGTCGCCCCAGCCGCTCCAGTCCGGTTTCAGCACCCAGTCGGAGGCCTGCTTGAAGGCCTGGGCCGGCCAGGTGATGAACCACTTGGCATCGATGGGCTTGTTGCTGCTCACCCAGAAGATGTGCTGTTGCAGGGTGAACTCGATGGAGGCATAGACCCGGGTCAGCTGCTGCTGGGTCAGTTGCAGGCTGATGGCGTTGGTGAGCTGGGCATCCATCTGGCGGTTGAGCTGATCCAGCAGGCCGATGCGGGTGTCGATGAGCTTGGCAAGGCTGGCCCTGTCTTCGTCGCTCACCGTCTCGCCGCTGCTGGCGATGAGGTTGTCCAGATACTGGTTCTTCTGGAACAGCTGGTCACGCTGCTGGCTCAGTTCGAACTGGGCCAGGTGCAGGTCGGCGATCTGCTCCTCCAGGTTCTTCACCAGGGTGGAGGGGGCCGCTTCCAGCTGCTGGTAGAGCTGATAGAGGATGCGCGAGAGCAGCAGGTTGCCCTTGAGCATCTGCACCTGTTCGTTGAGGTTGCGCTCGGTCTGGGTGCCGCGCTCCAGCATGCTCTTCGCCTGCAGGTTCTTCTGGGCCAGGGTGTTGAGGCTGTTGGTGGAGCTGATGAGCTGCTGGCTGAGCTGGTAGTTGAGCTCCTGCTCTTTTTGCACCAGGGGGTTGTCTTCGGCGGCCACCAGTTCGCCGGTCTCTTCGGCGGTCTTCTCGGTATCCCCCAGGCGCTTGGCGCTGCTCTGCTCCTGCAATGCCTGCAGTTTCTGCTCTTCACTGGCGAGACGGGCACTCTGGTAGTCCCGTTGCTTGACCACCAGATCCTGCATGCTGGTGCGGTTGTCCAGCTCCTTTTGCAGGTTGGCCAGTTGCAGATCCAGCAGGGCCAGCTCGGCATTAAGCTTCATTTTCTCGGCGCTGCTCACCCCGTCCCCGGCGTTGAGGCGGGTGCGGATCTCCTGGCTGCGCTGATAGGCGCGGCTCATGCTGGCTTGGGCCCGCTCCGGCAGGGTCTGCAGGTTGGTGATCTGGCTGCCGATGGTGCCAAGGGCCTCCTGGGCCGCCTGCATGTTGGCCATGATCTCGGGTTGGCGGGCATCGAGCTCCGCCAGGCTCATGGTGGCGTATTCGCTCTTGAGCTGCTCCGGGCTTTTGCCCTGGGTCAGGGCGTCGAGCTTGGCGCCGATCTCCTTGAGCTCTGCCGGCAGGGTGCGCAGGCGTTCGCTCTGGGTTTTGGCCTTGGTCTTCTCCTTGTCGATGCTGTCGAGGAGGGAGAGGGTGTCAGTCAGGAACTTCTGGTCCGCCTGCTGGCTGGCCGTGGGGGTGTCCGATTTGCCGAGGGCGTCGAGCGCCCGCTGCACGGTGGCGCGCTGGGGCAGATCCTGCGCCAGGGTGCTCGGGGTCCAGAAGGTGATGAGTAAACAGAGCAGCGGCAGCAGGGTGGCCGAGGCTCTTTTGAAGCGTGTTGAGAGCATAAAGCGTCCGGGTGATTATGCGATGTTCGGGGGATTTTCCACCAGGGTAAAATCCGCGTGGATTCTAGCACCGGCGCAAGAGGGGCAGCAGGGGGAGAGATAAAAAAAAACGGCGCCCGCAGGCGCCGCTTTCATCGGTTCAGGACTGATTACAGTACGTGAACGGAGGCGGTGTTGGTGGTACCGCTCGGTACCAGGGCACCGGAGACCATGACAACCACGTCACCCTTCACGCCCATGCCGATTTCCAGCGCAGCTTCTTTGCCGATGCGATAGAAGTCGTCGGTGGAGGCGATGGAGTCAACCACGTGAGCAACCACACCCTTGGTCAGCACCAGCTGGGCAGCGGTCTTCTTGTTGGTGGTGATGGCCAGGATCCAGGCTTTCGGGAAGTACTTGCGGATGGCCTTGGCAGACTTGCCGCCTTCGGTGGCAACCACGATCAGCGGGGCGTCCAGCTTCTCGGAGGTCTCTACCGCGCCTTTGCAGACCGCTTCGGTGATGCGCAGCTTGTTGCTGTCGTTGGCAGCAGACAGGTTGGACGGCATCACGGCATCGGTACGCTCGCAGATGGTGGCCATGATGGTCACGGCTTCCAGCGGGTACTTGCCCTTGGCGGACTCACCGGACAGCATGACTGCGTCGGTACCGTCCAGGATGGCGTTGGCCACGTCGCCAGCTTCGGCGCGTGTCGGACGCGGGTTCTTGATCATGGAGTCCAGCATCTGGGTGGCGGTGATGACCACTTTGCGGGCTTTGTTGCACTTCTCGATGATCATCTTCTGGGCAAAGATCACTTCTTCTACCGGGATCTCGACACCCATGTCGCCACGGGCAACCATGATGCCGTCGGAGACAGCCAGGATCTCGTCGAAGTTGTCCAGGCCTTCCTGGTTTTCGATCTTGGAGATGATCTGGATGTTCTCGCCGCCGTGGGCTTTCAGGTGCTCACGGATTTCCAGCACGTCTTCTTTCTTGCGAATGAAGGAGGCGGCAACGAAATCAACGCCTTGCTCGCAACCGAAGATGAGGTCGCGCTTGTCTTTCTCGGCCAGGGCCGGCAGCTTGATGGAGACGCCCGGCAGGTTGATGCCCTTGTTCTCGCCCAGGTCACCGTTGTTGAGCACTTTACAGATCACTTCGCGCTCGGTGATTTCGATGACGTCCAGGCCAATCAGGCCGTCGTCAACCAGGATGCGGTTGCCGACGCGCAGGTCGCTGGCAAAACCGGCATAGGTGACGGCGACTTTGTCTTTGTTGCCCACCACGGTCTGGTCGGTGGTGAAGGTGAAGGTCTGGCCGGCGACCAGGGAGACGTCGTTGCCGCCTTCGAGCTTGATGGTGCGGATTTCCGGACCCTTGGTGTCCAGCAGGATGGCTGCGTGCTTGCCGGTTTCGGCCATGACAGCGCGCAGGTTGCTGATGCGACCACCGTGTTCGGCGTAGTCGCCGTGGGAGAAGTTCAGGCGCATGACGTTCATGCCGGCATCCAGCATCTTGCCCAGCATTTCTTTGGATTCGGTCTTGGGACCGATGGTGCAGACGATTTTGGTCTTTTTCATGTCAGTCTTCATGGTTAAGGAATTTCCGCCGTGCAATATACACCAGTTTTTGGATACTTTTTATGATCCAGAAACAACGTTTTGAGCGAAAACGGCCTCAATTTGAAAGATAACGTTTTCGATCACAGCTCATTTTAGGGGCTAAAATAATTGATTTTCCGCAACTGAGGCCATTTGGTTCCCATTTCTGGCCCCGCATCCTGCCCGATCCCATGTTGTTAAATGACAAACAACAGGGCCCCATTGCGGGGGCGATCCGGCCCGATGCCGTTGGCCGTCACCCAGTGTAGTCACTCCCTCCCGCGGCGTCAGGACGAAGCAACGCAAGGCTGGAGCCGGTAGGCCTACAGCGGAAAAAAACGCCGCCCCTCCCGGCACGCCGGGAGGGGCGGCAGCCCTCTGGATCAGCCGAAGAACCAGTAGCCGCGGTTGACCAGCCGGGTCAGCAGTTGCAGGAAGCCCGCCTGATCGGCCAGTTCCACCAGCGCGTCCTGGGTGATGATGTCCTTGTCGCACAGGAGTGCGATGGCGGCCGGATCCTCGCTTGGCAGGGTCCAGGCTTCGCCGTCGATGTAGCAGGTGCGGCTCTCGCCGCTGAACCAGACGCTGCGCAACCCCGGCACCTTGATGGCGGGCTCCCCCTGGCTCAGCAGGTCGGCCACCTCGTCGGCGCTGTAGTCCGGCTCCACCGGATTGACGTCCAGATCGTGCTTGGCCTCGGAGATCATGGTGCCGAACCACTCCTTGAACAGGGTCTCGTCGTCGAGGGCCTGTTGCATCAGCTCCCGCAGGCGGTGCAGCTCATGGGGCTGGATCTCCCCGTGGCGGGCGCGGGGCTGGAGGTCCGGGTCGCCGTAACGTTCGGTGCGGATCTCGTTGTCGATCAGGTGATCGGCAAAGGAGGAGACAAGGGCCTTGGCGTCCGGTGCGCGGAAACCCACCGAGAAGTTCAGGGAGGGCTCGATGGCGTAGCCCTCGTGGGGGAATCCGGGCGGGATGTAGAGGATGTCGCCCGGCTCCATGATGACGTCGATGATCGCCTCGAACGGCTCGCAGTGCAGCAGGGCCGCGTGGGCGGCGAACTCGTTCAAGGGCTTGGCATCGCCGACCCGCCAGTGGCGCTTGCCCTGACCCTGGGTGATGAAGACATCGTAGTTGTCGATGTGGGGGCCGACACCGCCGTGAGGGGTGGAGAAGCTCACCATCACATCGTCAAAGCGCCAGCCCGGGATGAACTGGAAGGGCACCGCCAGCTCGTGCACCTCGGGTACCCAGTGGTTGCACGCCTGCACCAACACGGTCCAGTTCTCTTCCCCCAGGTGATCGTAGGATTCGAAGGGGCCGTGGGCCGCCTCCCACTTGTTGTTGAAGCGGGTGACCAGGCGCGACTCAATCACCTCTTCCATGGCCAGACCTGCCAGCTCGTCCGGGCTGATGGGATCCTGAAAGTCGGTGAAACCGCCCTTGATGAGGAGCGGGCGCTTCTGCCAGTAGTGCTCGAGGAAGTGAGCGATATCCAGATTGAGTTGGTACATGGTGCTTCTCGTATCTTGTGAGAGGGCTTGCCCAAGGCGGGCTTGGGCAAGGGCTCTGAAATGGCCCGATAGAGGGTGATCATATCAAATGGGCCAAAATCAACGGGGGCCCTGCCGTCATGACAGAGCCCCCGCCGGTTCGGTTACATCACTTATTTCAGCAGATCGACCAGACGCTGGGCGTCGCCGATGTAGTTGGCCGGGGTCAGCTTCTTCAGCTCGACCTTGACTGCTTCCGGCAACTCCAGGGTGTCGATGAAGGTGCGCATCCCTTCGGCGTCGACGCGGCGACCACGGGTCAGCTCTTTGAGCTTCTCGTAGGGCTTCTCGATGCCGTAGCGGCGCATCACGGTCTGGATGGGTTCCGCCAGCACTTCCCAGTTTGCGTCCAGATCGGCGGCCATGGCGTCCGCGTTGGCTTCCAGCTTGGAGATGCCCTTGAGGGTCGCCTGATAGGCAATCAGGGAGTAACCCACCGCCACACCCAGGTTGCGCAGCACGGTCGAGTCGGTGAGATCACGCTGCCAGCGGGAGATGGGCAGTTTGCTCGCCAGGTGCTGGAACACGGCGTTGGCCAGACCCAGATTGCCTTCGGAGTTCTCGAAGTCGATGGGGTTGACCTTGTGGGGCATGGTGGAGGAGCCGATTTCGCCGGCGATGGTGCGCTGCTTGAAGTGACCCAGGGAGATGTAACCCCAGACGTCACGGTCAAAGTCGATCAGGATGGTGTTGAAGCGGGCCAGGGCGTCGAACAGCTCGGCGATATAGTCGTGGGGCTCGATCTGGGTGGTGTAGGGGTTCCAGGTCAGGCCGAGAGAGGTGACGAACTCCTCGGAGAACTGGTGCCAGTCCACATCCGGGTAGGCGCTGATGTGGGCGTTGTAGTTGCCCACGGCACCGTTGATCTTGCCCAGCAGCTCCACCGCCATGATTTGCTTGAGCTGGCGCTCCAGACGGTAGGCGACGTTGGCCATCTCCTTGCCCATGGTGCTCGGGGTCGCCGGCTGACCGTGGGTGCGTGACAGCAGCGGCATGTCGCGGTACTCGACGGCCAGGCGCTTGATCTCGCCGATGAGCTTTTCGCAATAAGGCTTGATCACCTCTTCCCGGGCGGTCTTCAGCATCAGGCCGTGGGAGTTGTTGTTGATGTCTTCCGAGGTGCAGGCGAAGTGAATGAATTCGCTGACGGCGGCCAGCTCCGGGTTCACTTCCACCTTCTCTTTCAGGAAGTACTCCACCGCTTTCACATCATGGTTGGTGGTGCGCTCGATCTGTTTGATGCGGGCGGCATCCTGCTCGTTGAAGTTGCTGACGATGCCGTCAAGCACGGCATTGGCTGCCTCGCTCAGGGCAGGGACTTCCGGGATCCCGGCGTGGCTGGCCAGTTTTTGCAACCAGCGCACCTCGACTTCGACGCGAAAACGCAGCAGACCGAATTCGGAGAAGATAGGGCGCAGGGCATCGGCCTTGTCGCCATAACGACCGTCAATCGGGGAAACGGCAGTCAGCGCGGACAGCTCCATGGGGTGAACTCCTGATGATTGGTGTGGGGGTTAAAATCGTTTGGCCAGTTCCACCATCTTCTTGCGGGCGAAGATGATCTGGGTACGGCTGCCGCCGAGCTGGCGCCACAGCACCACGGCGCGGATGCCTGCGAGCAGCAGGGCGCGCACCTTGTGCTGCACCAGGGGCTGCTGCAGGAAGAGCGGGGTGCCCGCCACCTGGATGCGCGGCCCGATGGGGCTGATAAGGTCGCTGTAGATGCTCGCCATGTTGGCCAGGATCTGCTCGTCGAGCAGATCGAAATGCTGTTGCTGGCGGCCGATCTGGCTGATCCGCTCCCCCAGCATGTTGAGGATGTCCTTGCGCTTGGCGAGCTTGCGCTCCAGCGCGATCAGGCTCACCACGTAGCGGGTCAGCTCGGCATTCTTCTGGCTGCCGTCGGCCCCCAGCTGTTCCACCAGGGCGCGATAGCCATCGCGAATGGCCAGGTGGCTGCCGAACACTTCCAGCGGCTGCGTGGGGTTGGTGACCAGAATGCTTTGCAGGCTCTCGCGCAGGGAGGCTTCGTCGCAGGAGCCGTCACGGGCCACTTTCTGCACCAGATAGGCGGCTTGGCAGATGCCTGCGAAGGCCATGGTTCTGTCTTGGAATTTGTCGCTCATATCTTCACAGCCCTGTTCTGTTCTTTCACCGGCCGATGCCATTATCCGGCCTGGAATGTGTCGGCCATGTCTTCACAGCCCTGTTCTGTTCTTTCACCGGCCGATGCCATGATCCGGCCTGGAATGTGTCGGCCATGTCTTCACGGCCCTGTTCTGTTCTTTCACCGGCCGATGCCATGATCCGGCCTGGACGTTGCCAATCATGTATCGCTGCCTGGTACTGTTTTTCTTTGTCCCCTCTCCCTCAGGGAGAGGGTCAGGGTGAGGGTGGTTACCCCCTCATCCCCAACCCTTCTCCCGCGAGGGGAGAAGGGAGTACAGCGCGGACGCTCGTGAGCGCCCAGCCCTTAGACCGGATGGCTGAAACGCTGTTCGATGATGCCGCCGCCCAGACACACTTCCCCGTCGTAGAAGACGGCGGACTGGCCCGGGGTCACCGCAGCCTGCTTCTCGTCGAAGATGACCCGGATGGTCTCATCGTCGATGGGCTGGATCAGGCAGGGGATATCTTCCTGCCGATAGCGGGTCTTGACGGTGCAGCGGCGCGGCGCGCGAATGGGGGTGCGATCCACCCAGTGCAGCTGGCTCGCGACCAGGCCGTCGGAGTAGAGGCGGGGGTGTTCCCCTTGCGCCACCACGAGGGTGTTGCGCTCCACCTCTTTGTCCACCACGTACCAGGCCTCTTCGGTGGCATCTTTGCGACCGCCAATGCCAAGCCCCTTGCGCTGGCCTAGGGTGTGGTACATCAGCCCCTGATGCTCGCCGATGATCTTGCCGTCCACGGTTTCGATGGGACCGGGCTGGGCGGGCAGGAACTTGGCCAGGAAGTCCTTGAACTTGCGCTCACCGATGAAGCAGATGCCGGTGGAGTCTTTCTTCTTGGCGGTGATGAGATCCAGCTGCTCGGCGATGCGGCGCACCTCGGGTTTTTCCAGATCCCCGACCGGGAACAGGCTCTGACCCACCTGGGCTTCGCTCAGGGTATAGAGGAAGTAGCTCTGATCCTTGTTGGTATCCAGACCGCGCAGCAGGCGCGGGCGGCCGGTGCTGTCGTCACGGCGCACATAGTGGCCGGTGGCGATGTAGGTGGCCCCCAGCTCTTCGGCGGCGAATTCCAGGAACGCCTTGAACTTGATCTCCTTGTTGCACAGGATGTCCGGGTTCGGGGTGCGACCCGCCTTGTACTCTTCCAGGAAGTGCTCGAACACGTTGTCCCAGTATTCGGCGGCGAAGTTGATGGTGTGGAGTTTCATCCCCAGCTTGTCGCAGACGGCCTTGGCATCAGCCAAATCCTGGGCGGCAGAGCAGTACTCGTCCGTGTCGTCTTCTTCCCAGTTCTTCATGAACAAGCCTTCGACCTGATAGCCCTGCTGCTGGAGCAGGTAGGCCGAGACGGAAGAATCCACGCCGCCGGACATGCCGACGATCACCTTGATTTGGCTGTTGTCTGTCATTAGTCGAAGTTACCAGTTCGTTTAAACGGGGCGTATTCTACCAGAGTTTTGCGCCCCCGGTCACATCTCCCTGCCGCCGTTCTCCTTGGAAGCCCGGCGGCGGGAAATCGTTTTTCTTGTCTCGGCCCCATAGCGTCAAAAAGAGCGTCCAATGGCGCTTAGATGAAGGCCTTGAGTGCCGACAGCGGCAGGCGGGTGCCTGCCAGATAGTCCTGGATACACTGCCACACCAGGGGGCTTCGCAGGGCGGGCTTGCACTCGGCAATCTCCTCCAGGCTGAGCCAGTGACAGGCCAGTACGTCACCGTCGGGATCCTCTGGATGGTGCTGACCGGGCGACTTTTCAAGGTCGAAGATGACGGCGGTGCGCACAAAGGTGGCCTCGCTGTCCGCCGGTTTGAAGAGGTAGACCCCGAGCCAGCCGGTGGGCGCGGCGGTGAGTCCGGTCTCCTCCTTCAGCTCGCGGCAGGCCGCCTGGATGAGATCTTCTCCCGGCTCCACGTGGCCGGCGGGCTGGTTGAAGCGGCGCTGGCCCGCAATCTCCTCTTCCACCAGCAAGAAACGCCCTTGCCAGTGCACCAGGGCGGCCACGGTGAGGCGGGTGGGCAGCGGTGGGTGATCGCTCATAAGGACTCCTTGTCTTGTTGACTGTGCCCCGGCAGGGGCGTTCGATGCAGATCCGCTGTCGCCTTCATTCAGAGGGCTTGGTGCGAGCCGGACGGCGGGCGGTGGTGCGCCCGCCGCTGCGATTGCCGGGGCGCGGGTCTGTCCTGCGGCGGTCCCGCCCCTGGGGTGGATCCTGATCTGTTGGCCGGGCGGTGCGGGGGGCACTGCGGCCAGTGCCCCCGGCTGCGGCGGATGCCCGTGGTTTGCCTTGCGTGGCGGCTGGTCGTGGCGCGGTTGCCAGCTCGGGGGCGGGCAGGGCGCGGCTCTCTCCCGGCGCCAGACCATCGAGGGTCCACTCCCCGATGGCGTAGCGGATGAGGCGCAAGGTGGGGTGGCCAATGTGGGCGGTCATGCGCCGCACCTGGCGGTTGCGCCCCTCCACTATTTTGATCTCCAGCCAGCAGGTGGGGATCTCCCTGCGCTCGCGTATGGGCGGATTGCGTGGCCACACCGCAGGGTCATCCATGATGCGCGCCCCGGCGGGCAGGGTCATGCCGTCGTTGAGTTCCACTCCGGCGCGAAGGGCGGCCAGTTTCTCCTCGCTCGGGATGCCTTCCACCTGCACCCAGTAGGTCTTGGGGGTCTTCTCTCCCGGCTGGGTGAGGCGTGCCTGCAACTTGCCGTCGTTGGTGAGCAGCAAGAGCCCTTCGCTGTCTCGATCCAGCCTGCCCGCGGCATAGATGCCGGGCTCTTTGATGTAATCCTTGAGGGTCTCGCGGCCCGCCTCGTCGGTGAACTGGCAGAGCACCATGTAAGGCTTGTTCAGGAGCAGCAGCTTGCGAGCCGCCGGGGCGGGGGCCGGTTTGCGCTCGTTGACGCTCCCTGGGTGCCGGGCCTCCCGGCGTTGGGATGGGCGCGCCGTGGTAGGCCCGCTGGCCGTGCGGCCTGCGTCAGGGCGGGCGGAGAGGGAGAGACGGGGGCGGGCTGATTTCATCGCATGCATACCAAAAACAGGGGATGGCGGAGTGTACCACAGGGGGCGGCCGTCAGGGGGAGGGCGGGGCTTCCCTCTCGGGTCAGGGGGAGGCGGTGTCCGGCGCCAGTGCGAGGGAGAGGCGCAGCATGTCCTTGTGCTGGATGCCGTGCTCCATCAGGGGCTCGGGATAGTGGATGAGGAAGTGATCCTTCACGACGGCATGGACGCGAAAGCCGTGGCGCTGGTAATAGGTGAGCTGGTGGCCGAAGCTGCCGGTACCGAGCTCGACGCGGCCTATCCCCTTCCCGGCCAGGTTCTCCAGCACGAAGCGCAGCAGGCCGGAGCCGATGCCCTGCTGCTGGCGGTTGGGGGCAACGGCGATGTTGAAGATCTCGGCGGTTTGCTCCCCCACCAGGCCCGCCACGCAGGCCCCCACGACCTCGTTGTCCGCCAGGGCGGCAAAGCCCCAGGCCCCGGGCAGGTAGGCGGGGTTCATCTCGACAAACGTCATCCTTGTTTCTCTCCCTGTTTGTGACGGCGCGCGCCGCGCAGCACGATGGCGGGCTTGACCGATGTGGTGGCCCGGACGGCGTTCCTCTCGCACGGCATCTCGCCCGGTGTGGATGCCACCAGCCGGATCAGGGTCTGCCACGGCTGCTTGCCGTGGGCACGCCCTTGCCCCTGTGTCCCGATGGGGTTCACCCGCGTCTCAGTGGGCGTCATGCCGGGGAACAGGGGGACTGGTCCCCGGGATCGGCGCCGGGCGGTTGAGCAGGAAGACCACCTCGCCACGGTAATGGGGGGAGGCGGCCAGTGTTGTCTGCCAGGCGGGATCCCACTCCCCATCCTGCACCAGCCCTACCTTGAACGGGATGGTCAGGTGCGCCATGGCGGGCAGATAGGCCTGATAGCCCGGCACCGTGCGCGTGCCCTGATAGGTCTGGATCACCAGCTCGTCCACGGGCAGGCGATTGAGCTCTGCCACGTCCCCCGTTTTCGCCCAGTCGAGCAGCCCCGTCACGCTGAGCTTGCACCCGGGAGGCAGGGCGCGCCGCAGTTGTTGCAGGGCGTTGCCATAGCGATCGAGCTGGCGGGTCGCCGCATCGAAGTCGATCTGGATGCCCGCCACCCTGGCCCCGGCCGCGCGCCACCCCTCGTAGAGGCGCACCAGCACCTGCTCGTGGGCGGGGGAGAGGGGGAGGGCGTTGACACGCACCACCAGCCAGACCTGCCCGGCCTTGAGGGGGGAGGGAACCCGCCCCAGCTTGACGAAGCGGGAGCCGCCGGGCCTGTCCAGGATCTCCCCCTGATGCAGATAGAGGGTGCTGGCCTGTTCCAGTACCGGCTGGTGGCGGGTGGCGGACCAGAGCCAGAAGGCGTCATAGGCGCTGGCATCGACACTGGCCTCAAGGGGGGTGGCCAGGGCCGTCAGCAGCAGCGCCAGAAGGGCGCGTTCAGGGGGGCTGCTCATGGCTCACCAGTAGTATTTGAGGGATCTGGCCCACACCGAGTTGCCATAGCGCTGCTTGAGGGTGTTGAACCAGGCCTGCCGGGTGCGTTTGGGGATCTCCTGGCTGTCGCAGCTGTTGTAGCCGGAGGGGGCATAGCACTGGATGGCGCGATAGAGGGCATAGCTCTTGTCTTCGGGCTCCGCCTTGGGGTTGGCCATCACGGCCTGATAGAGGGCGAGGCGGCTCGGGAACGTGGGACGCTCGTCTTGCGCCAGCCCCCAGATCATCTCGCGATCCTGCCACAGGTCGATATGGGGATCCCGGCTGCGCAGGTACTCCCCGAAGCAGTTGAGGGCATGACCATCGTCGGGGCGCTGCATCAGGGTGCCAAGGGTCTGGGCCAGATCCCGGCAGTGGTAGCCCTGGGGCGTCCCCTCTCCGCGCCACTGGAACGCCGAGAGGCGCACATCCCCGTTGGGCACGGGCTCCCAGGGCGCGTCGGCGGGAGGGGTCGCCTCCTTGTAATCGGCGGGGACGAGGGCCACATCCTGCAAGAAGGTGGCCGGGTCGCTGGCGATGAGATCCCGCACCAGCAGGGTATGGAGCGCAATCTGCCGCTCCGCCGCGCTCGGGCCCTGACTGGCTTGCTGGCGCAACAGGGCGGGTTCGGCCTCCTGCTTGAGCACGGCCGCGCGGATGCGCAGCTGGGTGATGGGGCTGCCCGGCTGGAAGATGGCGGCCGTGTTGCCGGTGCGCACCCAGTGATCCGCCAGCACGTTCTCCACGAACGCCTGCTGGGCCTGACCCAGGGGGGAGGCCACCAGCGCCATCAGGGCCTGCTCGGCCTTGTCGAAGGCCTTCATGCCCTGCCAGGCCCAGATGCGCAGCATCTGGTGGCTGAATGCCAGGGTGGCGTCCTCCTGCCCGGGGGAGGGCAGGGCCAGCACCTGCTCGAACTGCTTGTCCAAAAAGAGGGCGTAGGCCTTGAGATAGGCCGCCTGCGCCTGGTGACCGGTTTTTTGCAGGTGCGCGATGGCGTCGTCCAGCTGGGCATCTTGCCAGTCCCGCGGCCGCTCATAGGTCGGTCTGAGACCCCGCAGGGCATTGACGAACAGCAGCGCCGGCTGGGCCGAGTCCTGATAGGCCGCCTGATGGCGATAGGCATCGCCACTGAGCAGGGTGAGATCGATCTCGTTGACCAGGGCCTCCAGCGCCGGCAAGGGCTGGCGGGTTGCCATGGCCTCGTCATAGGCATCCCGCAGGGCGCCGAGATCACCGGCCATCCACTGGATGCGTCTGAACAGTCCTCTGGTCGAGCTGGCGTAGCGCCCTTGCGGGTAGGCCGCCAGATAGGCCTGACCCTGGGCCATGGCGCGGCGAAGGGCCTCCTTGTCGCTCCTGGTCACGTCCTGATCGCCGTATTCGTCCTTCGCCTCCTTCATCGCGAGGTTGATCTCCGTGCGCATCACCATGTAGGTCGCGCTCTCGGCCACCCAGGGGGCCTTGGCCTGCTGCAAGGCGGCAAAGCCTGCGCGGGCCTCCTCGAAGCGGCTCTCGTAGAAGTGCCGGGCGGCCTGCAGATACCCCTGCCACTCCAGGGCAGCATCGCTCATTTCGGTAGCGGGGGCCGGGCTCTCCTGTTGTCCCAGGATCAGCAGACGGCTTCGCAGCAGCGACGTGCGCTCCGGGGCGGGCACCTCGCTCTGCTCGAGGGCGTCCAGAAACGCGCTGACCGAGGAGAGGGAGTTGGAGATGGCGTGGCCGTAGAGGGAGTCGTGGCCCGCGTAGTGCTCGAGCAGCGGTGGGAGGGACGGGTCGTAGGCGGCCAGCCGGCTGCCGAGCTGCTCGCGCAGCGCCGGGTCCTCCACCTCCTCCGGCTGGGGGAGGCGGGTGAGGTAGAACAGCGGCTGGCTGCGCTCGTTCAGCGGATCCGCCGGCAGGGTGAAGGGGAGGGGGTGATGCTGTGCATCCCCCAGCAGCATCAGCAGGTTGCCCCGGGTGTCGTTCTCGTTGAGATAGAGCGGATAGGTAGGGAGAGGGCAGTCGGTGAGCCAGAAGCCGCACCCGTCACCGTCACCGGAGGCGAGGGCGGGCAGTGCAACCAGCGTCATCGCCAGCACCGAGCAGTGGGTCAGAGATGTCATGGGATCGCTATCCGTTTGTGGGCCCGCGCCGTGCATGACGCCCGGGCCGGAAAAGGGGGTTTGCAGTGGCGGGCAATAGTACGAAAGAGGGTCACAAACGACAACCCATTCTGGCCTGGTAGGCGCTCTCCCTGTCAAGACGCCTGCGCCATCTCCCTGTCCCGAGCATGTGCTCTTTGCTGCTTTGCGGGTGTCAGCATCTGCCATCGCCATACATCGCCATACAAAAAGGGCGAATGTGGATACTTATATAGGGGGCTCTTCGGTGCGAAAGAGCGCCTTGCCGCAGGCGAGGCAGGTGTGGCGAAAGCGATGATCAGGCCAGCCGGTCTGGGGGGGGCCCAGCACCTTGTCGGAGCCGCAGGCGCAGCAGCGCGCCCCCAGTTCATCGTCGATGGCGCATTCGGGATGCTGGTGCAGGTAGTCGGCGCGGGTAGGCAGACGCAGCCAGTCGGGCTGGGCATGGCGCTGGTTCCAGAAATAGCACCCATAGAAGGTGCCTGCGGCGACGGGCAGGGCAAACCACCAGAAGAGATCCATGTCATGACTCCGACGAGAGGGGATGAGGGCGGCAACAACCCGCTCAGCAGGCGCGGTGCGGCCCCATTTTATCGGGGCGGGAGTGGGGCGGGATATGCCCGGATGGGTAACAAGCGAACCTGCTGGTGGTCGGGCTGGCAAGCCGCAGGGCCGGGGTTGGGGATTATCTATCCATTAAAGAGATGGGTTGCGTCATAACCTATCGCATTTTTGGATGGACAAGGGGGCCTTTCCGGTCGCAAAGCCCGGAGAGCGGGGAGTTTTTGTGAAAAAAAATGTGCATATCCTCGTCATGCCGATCTCAAGGGAGTCATTGAGCAAGTTATAAATATCAAGGTATTGATATCAATGGCAAAAACAGTGCTTTTATCAGGCGTTTTCAGGGTGGCTTATGGGGTTTCATAAGGAGCTTTAACCCATTTTCTAGATTGGTTTTTGCATAATCAATCGTTTATTTTGTTGGACAATTGGGGAAAACCTGGTGTCCAATCGGGTGAGCAGGTTGGCCAAACAGTGCCGTCAGCCAGTGTGTAACCCGAGATGTAAGGAGACATCCTGATGGAAAAACTTGACCAAAAAATCGACACCATGCGCCAGGAATTCGAGTCCCAGGGGCAAAAACAGGCCCAGGACAGATGGCAGGCCAGGGTCGATGAACTGCAACGGGAGCGCAGCGAAGCGCCCCAGCCGGAAGCGGCAGAACACTAGCCCCTGGCGGCCTTGTGGCCACCAAGTGAGCGCATAATGAAAAACCACCGCCCTGTTCGGGGCGGTGGTTTTTTTGCGCAGTGGCTAGAGGCGATAGAGGGGCCGCATCGAACAGCTCCGCGCTCTCGCCGGTGCCGCCGTTGAAGACGGTGTGGAAGAAGCGCAGCACCTTCTCGTTGGCGAGGGCATCCCCTTCGAAGTAGGCGTGAGAGTCCCCCACATGGGGCTGATTGGTCACGTCCACGTAGGTGGCCGTTCTGGCATCCAGCCGCCGGGTGTAGTGGCCGAGCCTCGCCTTTTGCTGCTCCCCCATCTTCATGCGCGATGCCATCAGGGCACCATCGCGCTCATTGATGGTGATGTAGAGGCGGTTGCGACACTGGATGCGATCGACCCACTGGGCGTGAAGCTCGTTGTTGGTGTCGGCGGCGGCCATGATGATGTTGTCGAACAGCAGCTGGTTGGCGTGGTAGGTGGTGCTGCCCAGCAGGTGCTTGAACAGGTAGTTGCCCATGCTGTGCAGCAGCAGGTTGATGGTGAAGGGGCATCGCTTGTTTACCTCCTTGGCAAAGTAGCGATCCCAGGCCTCGCCGTTGTCTGCGAACTTCTTCTGGGCCTTCTCTTCCAGCTGCGTCACATACTGGCCGTTGAACTCGTCGAGCAGCCCCTTCATCTTCTCCAGCACCCGGTCAAGGGCCCCGGCCGAGGCCAGGGCATCGCGCTTGTCGCTCTTGTAGCTCAGCACGCCCCGGGCGCCGCCGCCATTGGCGGGCCAGCTGAAGCAGAGCACCTCGACGCCGTACCGGGCCTCGAGCCCCGCGGCTCGCTCCAGCACATCGTCAAGATCGTTGTTGAAGCCGTGTACGAACAGCAGCAGGTGTTTGCCGGTCTTGAGCTTCTGTTTGGCCGTGCTGCCGGTCCCGGCGCAGCGCTCCAGCAGCTTGCGCGACACATAGGCGCTGGCCGGGTGGGGGAGGTGGGGTCAAGGCCGGCGCTGGCGGCCATCTCGGCGGTGATCTGATCCGGCAGCAGGTCCAGCTGCCACTGCTTGCCCTGACGCCGGGCCTCGGCGAGGCGCAGTTCGTTGGGGCCCTCTGCGGGTTTTTCGCCAAAGATCTCGCTGGGGGTCTTGCCCTGCTCGTTGACCATCCGGTTGGTGACGATAAACATGGTGTTCTCCTTGTTGTCGTGCTCTCTTCATGATCGGCCACGCCCCGGGCGCCCCGAGCACTGGCAAAGAGCCTAGTCCGGATCCGGCAGCCTGTCCCCCGGCGCGCCTTGCCTCGCCAAAGGGGTTACGACGATGTAAAGGCGAACGGGATTTGGGGGAATGGCGCCTTTGGGGCGGCGAGGGCAGGGAGACGCTGTCATCACTAGAGGAAGAGGCCTGGATGGACGGGGCCTGCGCCTCGTCAGGACCAGAGGGCGGCGAGGGAGGAGGGGATCCTCAGGCGCACTGTGATCCACTCCCCGACTATGGTCTGACATGCACGCCCGCTATTTGATTATGCAAATGGATGGGCTTAAGATGGCCGCGCGCAACGATCAGATTGATAACAAACGGAAGTTAGGAGATGCCGATGGAAAGCAAAGTAGTTATCCCGACCCAGGGCCAGAAAATCACAGTCGATGCCAGCGGCAAGCTGCAGGTTCCCCACAACCCCATCATTCCGTTTATCGAAGGGGATGGTATCGGTGTGGACGTGACCCCGGCCATGTTGAATGTGGTGAATGCTGCGGTCGAGAAAGCCTACAAAGGCGAGCGCAAGATCGCCTGGATGGAGATCTATACCGGCGAGAAGTCGACTCATGTCTATGGCGAAGGTGCCTGGCTGCCGGCCGAAACCCTGGATTTCATTCGTGAATACTGCGTGGCCATCAAGGGCCCGCTGACCACCCCGGTCGGCGGCGGTATTCGCTCCCTCAACGTGGCCCTGCGCCAGGAGCTGGACCTCTACGTCTGCCTGCGCCCGGTCCGTTACTACGAAGGGACCCCGAGCCCGGTCAAGCACCCCGAGCTGACCGACATGGTGATCTTCCGCGAGAACGCCGAAGACATCTACGCCGGCATCGAGTGGAAGGCAGACAGCGATGAAGCCAAGAAGGTGATCGCTTTCCTGCAAAACGAGATGGGCGTGAAGAAAATTCGCTTCCCCGAGTCCTGCGGCATCGGCATCAAGCCCATGTCCAAGGCCGGTACCGAGCGTCTGGTCCGTGCCGCCATCGAGTACGCCATCGACAACGATCGCGACTCCGTGACCCTGGTGCACAAGGGCAACATCATGAAGTTCACCGAGGGTGCCTTCAAGGATTGGGGCTATGCCCTGGCCCAGAAAGAGTACGATGCCCAGCTCATCGACGGCGGCCCCTGGTGCTCCTTCAAGAACCCGAAAACCGGCAAGACCATCGTGGTCAAGGACGTCATCGCCGATGCCTTCCTGCAACAGATCCTGCTGCGTCCGGCCGAGTATGACGTCATTGCCTGTATGAACCTCAACGGCGACTACATCTCCGACGCGCTGGCTGCCCAGGTCGGCGGCATCGGCATCGCCCCGGGCGCCAACATCGGCGATGGCGTCGCCCTGTTCGAAGCCACCCACGGCACCGCGCCGAAATATGCCGGTCAGGACAAGGTCAACCCGGGCTCCCTCATCCTCTCTGCCGAGATGATGCTGCGCCACCTGGGCTGGACCGAGGCGGCTGACCTCATCGTCAAGGGGATGGAAGCGGCCATCGCCAACAAGACCGTCACCTATGACTTCGAGCGTCTGATGGAAGGGGCCACCCTGCGTTCCTGCTCCCAGTTCGCCCAGGACATGATCGACCAGATGTGATCCGGGTCGTTGAAATGCAAAACCGGCGCCATGAGCGCCGGTTTTTTTATGGAGGAGAGCAGGTCGTCAGGTGGTTTTTTCCACGTGCTGCTCGTAGATCTGCTGCCATTTGCTGGTCTCGGCCTCATCTCCACGGGCCTGCCAGAATTCGCAGATGGAGCTGGCGAGCTCGGATGCCATGGCGTGGTCTCCGTCACGGCGGCTCATCAGATATTGTCCCAACCAGCTTTGATATTGTTTCATCGCCCGATCTCCTTATCTAAGGTGCCCAGAGGGGAGTGCTCCTGGCGTCAAGGTCGCGCAGGAGCGATTCGAACTGGGCACATGTTGTGCTGCGCCCGGCAGGTGTTGGTCGCCGGATCCGGTGGTTATCTCACCGGAAAAAGGGGACAACGGGGCGCAGATGTCAAAAAACGGTCTCTATCGTATCACAAAATAACCAGTCAGTGGGGCTGGATGACAAATCAGGCTGTCCAGCAGTCTGGCCGTCTGTGTCATGGTGGCGAGGACTGAGGCGCCATCTTGCTGATCTCGCAGCAGAAAAACCCGCCAGGTCGGCGGGTCATGGGGGCGAAAAAAAGATCAGATCCGGGCGCAGGCCAGGTATTTTTCCATCTCCTCGGCGGGCACCATGCCGCCGCCGGTGGCCCACACCAGGTGGGTGGCCCCGGCCATCTTGGCTGCATCCAGTCCCTGCCCACTCTGCCACTCAAGGTTGGCGGCCACTCGCCAGGGGCCTGCCATGCCCGCCAGTGCCGAGGGCTCGAGCCGGATCTCTTCATCCCGGGCCAGGAGCCCCAGCAGGTCGTACATCTCCTGATCCCTCAGGGTGTAGAAGCCCGCAAGCAGGCGTTCCATGGCGCGGCCGACAAAACCGGAGGCGCGTCCCACCGCGAGGCCGTCGGCGGCGGTGAGGTTGTCGATGCCAAGGTCTTGCACCGCAATGGCATCGTGCAACCCGGTGTAGACCCCGAGCAGCATGCAGGGGGAGTGGGTGGGCTCGGCGAAGAAGCAGTGCACGTTGTCCCCGAACGCCAGCTTGAGGCCAAAGGCCACCCCGCCCGGGCCGCCGCCGACGCCGCAAGGCAGGTAGACGAAGAGCGGATGGTCGGCGTCCACCCTGATGCCCATCTCGTCGAACTGCTTTTTCACCCGCTCGCCCGCCACCGCATAGCCGAGGAACAGGGTGCGAGAGTGCTCGTCATCGATGAAGAAGCAGGCGGGATCGCGTTCGGTCTCCTTGCGTCCCTGCTCCACCGCCACCCCGTAATCCTCGGCGTATTCCACGACGATGGCGCCATGTTGGCGCAACTTTTTCTTCTTCCACTCCCGCGCATCGGCGGACATGTGGACGGTGACGCGAAAGCCGAGGCGGGCGCTCATGATGCCGATGGAGAGGCCGAGGTTGCCGGTCGACCCCACCGCGATGCTGTATTGGCTGAAGAAGTGGCGGAACTCGTCCGAGAACAACGTGCGATAGTCATCCGTCTCGCGCAGCAGCCCAGCCTGGATGGCCAGGTGTTCGGCATGGGCCAGCACCTCGTGGATGCCGCCGCGCGCCTTGATGGAGCCGGAGATGGGCAGATGGCTGTCTTGTTTGAGCAGCAACCTGCCGGTGAGTTCGACGCCATAGCGCCCATTGAGGGTCCCCTGCAGGGTCGGGATGGTGGCGATCCCGGACTCGATGATGCCGTGGCTGGCGCGGGTTTCGGGGAAGGCCTCGCACAGGTAGGGGGCGAAGCGGGCGAGCCGGGCGGAGGCGGCGGCCACATCGTGCCGGGTGAGCCCCACATGGGGCAATCCTTCCGCGAGGGAGGTGGCCCCCGGATTGAACCAGGTCACAGGGGTGAGGGCGATCAGCGGTTCGAGCAGGGGAAAGCGGGCGATGAGCCCGGCAATGTCGGTGTGTGTCATGAAAGCCTCGCGGGGTGGTGACGGAATCATCCCATTGAACGGCGCCAGCGTTGCCGTGACAAATGATAAAACGCGTGGCTTGGATGAGCTCAGTTGATGCAAATGGCCATTTACCCTGCTGTGTCTTCGAACATGGGTGACTTGAGTCTTCCTGGTGAATGCAAACCTCGCCCTTCTGGTATCATCCGCCAGATAAAAGAGAGGGAGGCCCAACCATGCAACGCGATGAGCACCCGGGGGTGAGGAGCAAGCTGCTCAGCAGTCATCAGCTCGCCAGGCTCCACACCTTCGAGGCGGCGGCCCGCCACGGCTCCTTTGCGCTCGCCGCCGACGAGCTCTCCTTGAGCCCAAGCGCGGTGAGCCACCGCATCTCGGCCTTGGAAGAGGCGCTCGGTTTTTTGCTGTTCCAGCGCTTTCACCGCAAGGTGGCCTTGACCACGGAGGGGCAGCGCATCTTCTGGGCCCTCACCTCCTCCCTGGAGTTCATCAATCAGGAGGTGCTGGAGATCAGGGAGCAGGCGCTGTCGGGCTCCCTGACGCTGCACTCGCGCCCCTCCATCGCCCAGTGCTGGCTGGTGCCAAGGCTCGCCGATTTTTCCCGTCTGCATCCTCACATCGAGCTCAACCTGCTGACGGGCAACGAGCACATCAACCTGCACGGCTACGGCATCGATCTGACCCTCAACTTCGATGCCAGAACCCCGACGGGCCTGGCCATCCACCCCCTGATGGATGAATACATGGTGCCGGTGTGCAGCCCGCAATACGCCAGCGACCACGGTCTGATGGGGGAGGTGAGGAATCTGCAGCAGTGCCGCCTGCTCCATGACAGGCAGGCCTGGGGCCTGGACACCGACAGCGACGAGTGGCGCACCTGGGGGAGTCACTGGCATCTCTCCCTGGAGGCTTGCGCGTCGCACATGGGATTTGATCGAGCGGATCTGGCGATCCTTGCCGCCACCCACCACGCCGGTGTCGCCATGGGGCGCAGGCAACTGGCAAGCCAGGCGCTGGCGAGCGGAGCGCTGGTGATGCCCTTCCCGGATATGGCGGTGCGCTGCGAGCCGCGTTATTACTTGGCGACCCTCCCTCACCGCCAGTGTCCCAAGATCCAGGCATTCATCCGCTGGATACAGGATCAGGCGCAAGGGGCATCCTGAAACGGGACCTGGTTTATTGTCCGCGAAGGTCATGGCCATGAGCGCACTATTTGTACAATAGGGGTCGGCACGGCTGCTAAATGACCTGGCGCAGAACGACGCGGGTAAGAGATAACACCGTGTGCAACGGATGAGGTGAACCAGAGATTAACCGGGGAAAATAGAAAATAAAGTCCGTGAGGGTATTCCCAATAAGTATCAGGCAGGGAATTAACCACGGTGAATAATGTCCATATGGTGTCAGTGCTCTGCCGGATGGTATAAAAACATTATGTTGTTATCCAATGGGCATGCTATTCTCAAATCGTGTTATCCCTGTGACATACAAAAATAATTCTGTGAGGAAGTAATGAACGAGTTTCTGAAGGTTCTGCTGAACATTCGCAGCTTGCGCGCTGCCATTCGTGAACTGCCGTTTGAGCAACTGCAAGAAGCGAAAGAAAAGTTTGACCTGGTATATAACGAGCGTGCCGAGTCCGTTGAACAGGAACGCGCCGAACAGGAAGAGCGTCAGCGCAAACTGAATGAATTCACCGAAATGCTGCAACAGGCTGGTATCGATCCCCGTGAGCTGATCGGCAGCGTGGCGGCTCCGGCTGCGGCGGGCACCACCAAGAGCAAGCGTGCTCCCCGTCCTGCGAAATACAAGTATCAGGAAGACGGTCAGGAGAAGACCTGGACCGGTCAGGGTCGTATGCCCAAGGCCATCGCCGAGCAAGTTGCGCTTGGCAAGGATCTGAACGATTTCCTGATCTGATCGCCGGATCCGATTCTCGATAATGCCGCCTGCAGGGCGGCATTATTATTTTCAGGGTTCAGATGATGTCGCAGTAAAACCCAATTGCGCAGGTTACTCCGGTTAATTGGAGAGCCTCGTCTGGAATAGCCATGACCATCATGTGCCCAATAAAGGTGGCGCATCATCTTCCACGCCACCTCGCCACTTATACGCACTGAGGACTCATACAGCCCGTGTATCTTCGTCCCTTGTGAGAAACGATCATGGATACCTGCTGTGACAGAATGAAATAGCGGCGGTGGATCCTCATCTGTACGCCTGAGCGGCCCGTCTCTTTTTCATGCTGATGCATGACGCCCACCGCCTATTAATTTATCCCCTCTATTTATGGTCTGTTTGACACCGCTCTTCTGCGATATATCCGCACGATGCCGGACAACGTGCGGATGAGGCAGACACCGATTGGTGGCAAACAAATAAACCGAATGCTAGATGACGGGTTGTCCGAGTTCAGACTGAACGGCGTGTGTGTATTTTCTCCGGGTGCGGCGACGGGCCTGGACCGCCTCTGCCAGCATGGCAAGCAGGTGTTCACTCTCTTCCCAGCAGAGGCAGGCATCGGTCACTGACAGACCGTATTGCAGCTCACCCAGAGGAGCCGGTTTCTGGTTACCTCCCAGCAAGAAGCTCTCGACCATGACGGCGGCGACGGCTTGGCTCCCTTCGCTCAGCTGGCGACAGAGATCTTTGGCGACCTTCAGCTGGTTCGTGTGCAGCTTCTGGCTGTTGCCATGGCTGCAATCCACCATCAGGCGAGGGGGGAGTCCCTGACGGGTGAGGCGGTCTGCTGCCTCCGCCACATCGCTCTGGTGGTAGTTGGGCAGGGTGCCGCCACGCAGAATGATATGGCCGTCGGGATTGCCTTCGCTCTTGATCACCACCATGCCGCCCTGGCTGCCGGGGGCGGTGAAGAGATGGGAGGCGGTACTGGCCTGGATGGCATCGATGGCGACCCGGATATTGCCGTCCGTACCGTTCTTGAATCCCACGGGGCAGGGCAGTGCGGAGGCCAATTGCCGGTGAACCTGAGACTCCGTGGTGCGTGCCCCGATGGCGCCCCAGCTGACGAGATCGGCGAGATAGAGAAAGCTGGTGGTGTCGAGGAATTCGGTGGCGGTGGCGAGCCCCAGTCCATTGATGTCGAGCAGCACCTGGCGTGCCAGATGCAATCCCCGATTGATGTCGTTGCTGCCGTCCAGGTGCGGATCGAAGACCAGCCCCTTCCAGCCCACCGTGGTGCGCGGCTTTTCAAAATAGGCGCGCATGACTATCTGAAGGCTGTCTTCATAGGCGGTGGCGAGCCGTGCCAGCCGTCCGGCATAGTCCAGGGCCGCGACGGGATCATGGATGGAGCAGGGGCCAATCACGACCAGCAGGCGATCGTCTTCACCTGCCAGGATCCGGCGTGCCTGATGGCGCTGGCTGTCGATGTGCCGGGCCATGTCGGCCGGACAGGGGTGCTGCGCCAGCAGCTCGGCAGGGGTGGGGAGCGCCTCTATGGCGAAGGCGCGCATGACCGAATTCAAAACTGCCATCTGGAGTTACCTTGCTGTGCATGTGTGCGATGGGGAACCCGTATGCGCCATCCCGTTGGGAGCAGACAGGTTCACGGCTCATCGCAGTTGTTGAGAATGATTGTCATTATCTTGGTGTTTGTCTCAAATGCAAGCGCAATGAAATCGCCAGGCGAAGATGGGGGGAGAGAGAACGATGGCGGGGGAACCGCAGCAAAAGCAGGCCGCTCCCCGAGGGAAGAAGCCCGCCAGTCACAAGATAAAGAGGGGGTCAGCTGTCCATCACGGCGTGCCTGTCCTGGTGGTAGGCGTCTTCATCCTTGCCGCTGCGCCAGTAGGGGACTGCGTAGACCCGCTGGCGCTCGGCATCCAGGGTGCGTCTGACGTGGCGGCGCAGCGGCACGACCAGGCTCTCTTCCCCGCCAAACCAGAAATAGCTCCCCTCTGCGACCATGGGCTGGGCGGTGAAATGTGCCACCAGGGTCGCGGCCTGTTCCGGATTGCCCACGAACCAGCGCAGGTCGACGCCGGCCGGCAGCGACAGATCCTGCACGTCGTCCTGATGGGGGACCAGCAGGGCGATATGGCCGAGGGCATGGGCTGGCATCACTTCCACCATGGCGCTGATGGCGGGCAGGGCGGTGAGATCCCCCGCCATGTAATAGTGCTCGGCCATTTGCAGCATGGGGTCGGGGCCGCCCGGGCCCGAGATGGCGAGCCTGTCACCCGGTTTGGCGTGCAGGGCGAAACGACTGGCGGGGCCGGCCTCGCCGTGCAGGGCGAAGTCGATGTCGAGCTCCAGCGCCTCCCGACGAAACGCACGTATGGTGAAGGTGCGAATGACGGGTTTCTGGGCGGGATCGAGCCAGCGAGGCCCCTTGTCGGTGGGGGTGGGCAACACTATCTCGCGCTGATCCGGTCGGGGCAGCATGATCTTGACATGAGCACCGCCACAGCTGAAGGGGTAGTCCACAAGCTCGGGGCTGGTCAGGCAGATTCGGCGCAGGTGCGGGCTCACATCCTGAACATGCTTGACGGTGAGCAGGCGGGGGCGATTGGCCGGGGCGGGTTGAGACATGGGCATACTCCTGGCTGATGATGGCGCCCATTCTTGATGAAATGAAAATTATTATCAATTGGTTTGTGGGCAGAATGGGTCGCGATTGACCTCCTCTGGATGTCCATCGCGATACCACACTCTCTGCCTGGGTCAGGTTCGATCGCTTCCCCCCAGCGCCCGATAGATGCCTGCCATGTTGTTGAGCTGGGTCTGCTGCTGTGCCAGCAGGGCGAGCTCGGCATCCCACAGGCGGTTCTGCTCATCCAGCCAGGGTTGTACCCCGGTGGCTCCGGCCAGGAAACGGGCGCCTGCCAGCCTCTCGGCCTCCCGGGCATAGGCCCTCTGCTGCTCCAGATAGCGCAGCCGCAGATCCCCTTGCTGACGGGCGGCCAGGCCATCCTCCACTTCCAGCAGCGCGGTATAGAGCTGCTTGCGAAATTCGGTTTCGGCAATCTGGTAGTCGATGTCGGCGCTGGCGATGGAGAGCTGGGTCTTGTTGTACTCGAGGAAAGGGAGCGCCAGCGTGGCGCCCAGGGTGCCAACCGGATTTTGCAGCACCTGGGTCAGGGTATCCGAGGTGGTGCTGGCACCGCCGGTCAGGCTCAGGGTGGGATAAAAGCCGGTGCGGATCTCGTCTCCCCTCGCAAGGGTCTTGCGAAGGCGCAGCTCGGCGGCCCGTACGTCGGGGCGCCGTGCCAGCACATCGGCGGGGATGCCGGCCGCCACGGACGGGATCGGGCCCATGATCAGGGCGTCGGGAGCGTCAGCGAGCGGCCCGCTGCTGCGGCCCAGCAGCAGGCGAAGAGCATTGCCCGCCTGTGCCCGCTGCTGGGTGAGGGTGGCGAGCTCCGCCTGCTTGCCCGCCTTCTGCTGGCTGGCCTGTACCAGATCGAGTCGGGTCACGGCGCCCGCCTCGTATTTGGCGCGGGTCAGGCGTTCAATGCGCTCCAGATTGGCCAGTTGCTGGGTGCCCAGGGTAATGGCCGAACCGAGGTAGGCCAGTTGCCAGTATTGCTCCAGGGTCTTGCCGATGAGCAGCAACCGGGTGGCGGCCAGATCCTGTTCGCTGGCCTGTGCCTCCCAGCTCGCCTGATCCCTTGCCGCGGCCAGTCTGCCCCAGAGATCCACTTCGTAGCTGAGGTTGAGGGAAGGGCCCAGGTTGCTGCTGGCGCTGCCATCTTTCATGTTCTTGGTGCCGCTGGCCCCGAGATTGGCGCTGACCGAGGGGGTGAGGTTGGTGTCAGCCAGATCGGCGCCGAGCAGGGCATTCTTGAGCTTGAGCCCGGCCACCCGCATGTCCGGGTTGGCGGCCAGCACCGCCTCGACCAGGCGATCGAGCGCAGGATCCTGGAATCCCTGCCACCAGGGGCCTGCCTGTTGAGCGGTGAGACCCCGGCTCTCCTGCTGCCATGCTGGCGCCACGTCGAGATCGGGTCTGTGATAGGTGCTCTGCTGGCTGCAGGCACCGAGGCTGGCGGTGAGCATCAGGCTTAGCCCGAGCCTTGATAGGTTGTGCATCGTCATTCCCTCGCCAGTGCCTCCACCGGATCGAGCCTGGCCGCATTGCGGGCGGGCAGGTAACCAAACAGGATCCCGATGAGGGAGGAGCACCCGAAGGCCATCAGGATGGAGAAGAGCGAGAAGCGCATCTGGAAGCTTTCCACGAGCAGGGAGAAGAGAGCGCCGATGAGCAGGGCGAGGCCGATACCGAGCAGCCCCCCCAGCAGGCTGACCATCACCGCCTCGATGAGGAACTGTTGCAGTATGTCGGACTGGCGGGCGCCGACGGCGATGCGGATCCCTATCTCCCGGGTGCGCTCCACCACCGAGACCAGCATGATGTTCATCACCCCGACGCCCCCGACGATGAGGGAGATCACCGCGATGGCGGAGACCAGCAGTGTCAGGGTGGCGGTGGTCTTCTCCACCGATTTGACGATGCTGTCGCTGCTGAAGGTGAAGAAGTCCTTCACGCCGTGGCGCTGGGTCAGCAGGGCGACTGCCGCCTGCTCGGCCAGGGCGGGCTGGACGCCGTCTTTGACCCGGATGGTGATCTGGGTGAAGTGCTGCTGGGAGAGGAGACGGCTCATGACGGCGCTGTAGGGGAGCCAGACATTGACCGACTGGCTGCTGCGGCCAAAGCCGGTCTCCTGGGTGACCACCCCCACGATGCGTACCGGCAGGGTGCCGACCAGCACCACCTGGCCGACCGGGTCCACCTTGCCGAGCAGGCTCTCTATGGTCTTGCCATCCACCACGGCGACTGCGGTCCGGTTGCGAATGTCACGCTCATCGAGCAGGCGCCCCTGGGTGAGCGTCATCCCCTTGACCCGGAAAAAGTCGTTGCCGACCCCGATCACGCTGCCGCTGCTGGTCTTGTTGCGATAGCGAAGCTGGCCCGACGTCGCTATCTGGGGGCTGGCCCCCTCCAGATAGGGCTGGCCGAGCAGCGCGTCGAGATCCCGCTCGTTCAGGGTCTGGATACTGGCGGCCTTCTCGTCTCCCCAGTCCTTGCCGGGGAAGATGTCGATGGTGTTGGTGCCCATGGCGTTGATGTCGTCGATCACCTTGGCGCGCGCCCCCTGACCCAGCGCCACCACGCTGACCACGGCGGCGATGCCGATGATGATGCCGAGCATGGTGAGGAAGGTGCGCATGCGATGGGCCAGCATGGCGTGCAGGGCCATGCGCCCCGCCTCCCGGTAGCGATCCCAGCCCCGGCTTGCGGTGCGGACGGCGGCGCCTGTTCCCTGTGCATCTTGCCCGACAGGGGGAGGGGGCAGCTGGCTGCCATCACCTGGCAGCGGGTGGGCCCGCGCCCTGGATGGGGAGGCTGCGTTGTCATCGGCCGCCCGATGGCCGCTGTCCTCCACTACCCGCCCGTCACGCAGGGTGATGATGCGATCCGCATGGCTTGCCACCGCCATGTCGTGGGTCACCAGAATGATGGTGTGGCCCTGGGCGTGCAGCTCCTTGAGGATGGCCATCACCTCTTTGCCGCTCTGGCTGTCGAGAGCGCCGGTGGGTTCGTCCGCCAGGATCACCTCGCCGCCGTTGGCGAGCGCCCGGGCAATACTGACCCGCTGCTGCTGACCGCCGGAGAGCTGGCCGGGTCTGTGGTGGCTGCGATCCTGCAGTCCCAGGCGGGTCAGCAAGGTGCGGGCTCGGGCCTGGCGATCAAGGCGGGCAGTGCCGGCATAGATGGCGGGGATCTCCACGTTGGCGGCCGCGTCCAGATGGGGCAGCAGGTGATAGCGCTGGAAGATGAAGCCGAAGTGGTGGCAGCGCAGCCGTGCCAGGGAGAGGGCATCCAGGGTCGCGGTATCCTGGCCGCGAAACAGATACTGGCCGCCGCTCGGGCGATCGAGGCAGCCCAGCAGGTTCATCAGGGTCGATTTGCCGGAGCCGGAGGCGCCGACGATGGCCACCATCTCCCCGGCATCGATGGCGAGATCCAGCGGGTGCAGCACGGTCACTTCGTGCTCTCCGCTCTGGTAGCGCCGCTCGATGCCCTTGAGACGGATCAGGGGCTCGCTCACGGCTCCATCTCCCCTTCATCGTGCAGGGCCGGCTTGCCTTGCTCCAGGATCACCTTCTCATGCTCGATCAGGCCGCTCACCACCTCAATCTTGATGTCATCCTTCATGCCGGTCTTGATGCGGCGGGTCTCTCTCTGATCCCCCTCCTTGAGCAGGCTGACCTCGTACTCGTTGTCGCCAGTCTTCTTGCCGAGGGCGGTCTGGGGAATGGCCAGTACCTGCTTGCGCTCGCCGAGCACGATGGTGACCTGGGTCGTCATGGCGACCCTCAACTGATGGCCGGGGTTGGGCACATCGAACAGGGCATAGTAGTAGATGGCCGCATTGCTGGTGGCCGTGGTGCTGGCCGTCTGCTCATTGATGTTGGTGGGTGCCAGCTCGACCGTGCGAAGGGTACCGTGGTAGCGAGTATCCGGATCCCCTATCAGGGTGAAATAGACCGGCATGCCCGCCTTGACACGGGTGACGTCCGCTTCGGAGATCTGGGCCTTGACCGTCATGGTGTCGAGATTGGCGAGCTTGAGCAGGGTCGGTACCGTCTGGCTGGCGGCCAGGGTCTGCCCCTGCCGGGTGACGATGGAGACGACGGTACCATCCATGGGGGCCTGAATGCGGTTGTAGCCGAGCTCTGTCTTGGCGCGCTCCACCTTGATGATGGCGTTGTCGATGTCGGCCTGGGCGCTTTGCAGCTCGGCCCGGGTGACGGCAAGCTGGGCTTCGGCGCTCTCCAGATCCGCACGAGAGCTCGCTTCCTGCCGAAACATCTGCTGCTGGCGGCGCCAGGCAAGCTCGTTCTGTTTGAGCTGTGCCTGCTTGATCTTGAGCTGGGCGCGGCGGCTGGCCAGCTCCGCCTCGGCGGTCTTGAGGTTGTTCTGGGCGATCAGGGGATCGATCTCCGCCAGCAGCTCTCCTTGTTTGACCTGTTGACCCGCTTCCACCGCGAGATAGGTGACCTGACCCGAGACCTGAGCCCCCACATCCACCTGCTCGATGGCCTGCAGTACGCCACTGGCGAGCACCGTCTGCTCCACATCCTGTCGGGTAACCGTTGCGGTCAGTACCGGGTCCGGTGTGTTGCCCGGCCAGGCCAGCCAGGTGACGAGAGGGATCAGCACAAGGGCGAGCAGGGCGAGCTTGCCGGGTTTTCGAAGAGCTTTCATTTATCACCTGAACGAAACGAGCGAAGGCGTGCAAGGGCCATATCGTGCAGCAAATGGCCCTCAAAAAGAAGCGAGCAATGTGTAAGAAATCGTGTGGTTCTGGCGGTGACGCAGTGGAGGAGGTCAAGCTGGGGGAGGATGACGGCGGGGCGTCAGAAACAAGAAGACCCGCTCAGGGAGCGGGTCTTGTGGTGTCAACCGACGGCTTTGAGCAAGGCGGCGTGAGGCTCGTGGCAGATCTGGATATCGAGGGGCAGTTTGTAGAGGAGCAGGCGGGCCAGCGAGCCCTCCATCCAGTGATGACGGCTGCCGACCAGCAAGAGGTCGGCGGGGTGGGCGGTCAGCCAGCGCTGGAGATCCGGTACCACGTCATCCACCACCAGGCACTGGTAATCCACCGGATGAGACAGCTGGGTGATGAGTTCACTGATGATCGCCTTGGCATCCAGGGTGCCCTGGGGGCTGCGCTCCTCTTGTGACAGGGACAGACTATTGCGACGGGTCTTGCTGCTGTGGGTCAGGTGCAACAAGGTCAGGTTGGCGCCCAACCCTTGTGCCAGACGGCTCGCCTTGGCCAGTGTCTCCTGCTCGTAATCCTTGCCTTCCAGCAACAGCACAATATTGGTCGGGCTCATAAGCAGTTCTCCTTGGCAGGTGCGGGTCAGACGGCGGAAGCGCGCTCCCATCCTCCCTTCCCGCGAAATGTCAGCTCAAACGAACCCGGTGTGTTTGCATCAAGCGTCACATTCTGTCGATGGCAACTGAAGGTACCGAGTCCGTTTACATCATCATAACAGACTGAGTTGAATGGAAAATGAAGGAGTGGGGCCGTTCGATATATGAATGAGTGCAACGAAGATGAGTGGCGTCCTGACCATGGCGATGGAAACCCGACTGGGTGATGACCAGGCTGGCAGGTTCAGACTGAGCATCAAGACACGTGCCGCGGATTAGCCAGGGCAGCCCCTCGTTCTTGCTTGCGGCTCACGGCATAGGTCAACCAGGCCGGCGCCGTCGGCAAGAGGTTTCAACTGGCCAGCGCGATGATGGCACGGTCAATCTGAAGGGGCCGACATGGACGGGAGGGCATCCCTCCCGCCCCGTGGTCAGCTTGCGAGCAACTCACGGGCGTTGGCCAGGGTGTTGTCGGTGATCTGATCGCCCCCCAGCAGGCGGGCCAGTTCGTTGAGCCGGGCACCCGGGGTGAGCGCCTGCATCTGGGTTTCCGTTGTCTTGCCGTCGGTGTGTTTGCTCACCACCATGTGCTGGTGACCCTTGCCTGCCACCTGGGGCAGGTGGGTGACCACCATCACCTGGGTGGATTCGCCGAGCTGGCGCAACAGGCGGCCCACCACGGCGGCGGTCGGGCCGCTGATCCCCACATCCACTTCGTCGAAGATAAGGGTCGGGGTGGAGATCTTGCGTGCACTGATCACCACGATGGCGAGGCTGATACGCGACAGCTCGCCGCCGGAAGCCACCTTGCCAAGGGGTTGGATGGGCTGACCCGGGTTGGTGGTGACCATGAACTCCACCCGATCGATGCCAAGGGGCGAGAGGCTGCTCTGGGCATCGGGTCGCACCTCGATGGCGAAGCGGCCATCTGGCATCGCCAGTTCGTGCATGCTGGCGCTTACCTTTGCGCCCAGCTCCTCGGCATAGCGCTGGCGGCTCTGGCTCAGGGCCTCGGCGGCCTGCACGAAGGCCTGGCGGGCCGAGGCCAGCTCGTCTTCCATCCCCTCCAGGCGTTCCTCGTCGGAGTGCAGGCGGGCCAGATCGGCGGCCAGCTCCTGATGGTAGTGGGCCAGCTCCGCCGGTTTGACATGGTGCTTGCGTGCCAGGTTGATGGCCTTGGAGAGGCGGCTCTCCAGCTCGTTGAAGCGCTCTGGATCCAGTTCCAGCCGGTCGAGATAGCTGCGCAGCTCGCTGTGGCTCTCCTGTACGCCGATCAGGGCTTCGTTGAGCATGCCGAGCACGTTGCCAAGCCGGCTGTCCATGCCGACCAGGGTCTCGGCCCTGTCCACCGCCGTCTGCAGCAGACCGGCGATGGTGGTCTCTTCATTGTCATAAAGCAGATCGAGGCAATACCCGCACTCCTGCATCAGCTCGGTGCCATTGGCGAGCCGCTGATGCTCCTCTTCAATCTCTTCAAACTCTCCCGGCTGAAGGGCAAATTCGTCCAGCTCCTGCACCTGGTATTCGATGAGTTGACGGCGGGCTTCCCGCTGCTGCTGCTCGGCCTTGAGCCGGTTGAGCTCGTTTTGCAACTGGCGCCACTGCTGGTAGTGGCGGCGTACATCGTCGAGGAGCAGATGATGACCGGCGTAGCCGTCCAGCAGGGCGAGCTGGTAATCGGGTTTGAGCAGCATCTGGTGAGCGTGCTGACCGTGGACGTTGACCAGCAGTTGACCCAGGTTCCTGAGCTGGGCGAGGGGGACGGGAACCCCGTTGATATAGCTGCGAGAGCGCCCCTCGGCGGACAGTACCCGCCGGACGATGCACTCACCGTCATTTTCAAGCTCGTTGGTGGCGAGCCAGGCCCGGGCGGCAGGATTACCCTCCAGCAGGAAGCGGGCACTCACCTCGGTCTTGTCGCTGCCCGGGCGCACCATGCTGGCTTCGGCGCGCTCCCCCAAGCACAGCCCCAGAGCATCGATGGCGATGGATTTGCCCGCCCCGGTCTCCCCGGTGATGCAGGTCATCCCCGGTTGCAGATCGAGCTCGAGAAACTTGACGATGGCGAAGTTGTTGACGGTCAGCTGGGTCAGCATGGTCTCATCCTGTATGGGTCAACATTACTGTGTATGCATCCAGTATATACTGGTCTTATATACAGTAAAGTGGGCAGGGAGGATTTTTGCGAAACAGGGGGAGGGCAAGGATGTCAAGGCCGCGGCATGGGTGTGACGCCGATCAGATGGCCTGCAAAATCAACCTGCGTACCTGGCATGGGCTGAGGCGATACGAGAAGCCACCTTGAGGGGCTCTCTTGTGGTGAGTGGCTGGCTGAGACACACTCGAAACAGTCCTGGTTGAGCCTGGGCTGTGTACAGACCTCTTCGCAAGGATGCGTCACGATGATCCATACCCCGACCCTGCTGCTGATCTCCCTGGCAATCAACCTGATGTCGGGGCTGATCATGCTGTTCATCCACTCCCTGAAGCCGGGTCGAGGCAACTTTCTGTACTGGCCCCTCTCCGCTTTTCTCTTCTCCCTCTCCATCCTGCTGCTCAGTCTGGGGGTATTGGGAGGGTATCCGGCGCTGGGCATCCGGGTCGGCGGCCTGGTCTCGCTCATGAGCATCCTGCTGTTGCTCGCCGGTTTTTGTGCGCTTTACGAGCGCGCATGGCATCCCCGTGCCGTGAGGGGAGGCGTGGCGGTGTTGCTGCTGCTCTATCTGGGATTGTCCAGCCTCGCCCCCGTGCGCATTGTGCTGGCTCTGATGGAGTCGATGTTGTACCTGTGGTGCGCCTGCCTCATCGTCTCTCTCGGCCGGCAACAGAAGCGGGTGCTCCATGTGGTGGCGCTCATTTACCTGCTGCATTTCACCATCCTGCTGAGTCAGGGGGGGCTGCTCTTGCTGGGAGCCGAAGGGCGGATGGGAGACGGAGGTTGGCTCGATCTCATTTTCTTCATGCACATGGTGCTGACCATCGGCTCGGTGTTGCTGCTGCCTCTGGTGGCCTATGTGGAGACGGAGGAGGCATTGCTGGCGCTCTCGGAGCGGGATCCCCTCACCGGGGTGCTCAATCGGCGCGGTCTCTTCAGGCAGGGAGAGGGGGCTACGCCTGGCCAGACGCGCTGCGTGGTGGTCCTGGACATCGATCACTTCAAGCGGGTCAACGACCAGTTTGGTCACGGCTGCGGGGATGAGGTCATTCGCTATGTGGCCGGGGTGCTGGTGGCCGAGGTACGCAAGGATGATCTGGTGGGGCGCATCGGTGGCGAGGAGTTCGCCATCATCATGGGGGGCGTGAGCGGCCAGATGGCCCGCGACATCTGTGACCGGATCCGCCGCCAGATAGAGACGGGCTCCCGGCAGGGGGCCTGCCTGCCGTGCGAGGGGGTCACGGTGAGCATTGGGGTTGTGTGCGCCAGTGCCGAGGCTGACCTGGCACTGATGCTGACCAAAGCCGATGCTGCCATGTACCGGGTGAAGGAAGCGGGGCGAAACGGGGTGCATCTGGCATTCGAGCCGGCACTGCCTCGGCTGGTCGAAAGCAGCGAGGGGTAGACCCTCGCCACCGATGGTGCCTGGCTAGAAGAGTTTGCTGCCCCAACCGAGCTTGTTGCGCAGCACGTGGAAGTAGCTGTAATCCAGCGGATGCACCAGATGAAGCTTGTGGCTGCTCTTCTTGATGAGGATCTCGTCCCCCGGGTGGACCGCCAGGGTGACCTGGCCGTCGCAGCTCACCTGCATGGCGTCGTCCTGGTTGTCTGGCGAGACCAGCAGCCGCACTTCGCTGTCCGCATCCAGCACGATGGGGCGGCTGCTCAGGGTGTGCGGGAACATGGGCACCAGCGTGATGGCGTTGAGTTTGGGGGTGAGGATGGCGCCCCCTGCCGACAGGGAGTAGGCGGTGGAGCCGGTGGGTGTCGCCACTATGATGCCGTCCGAGCGCTGGCTGTACATGAAGCTGCCGTCGATGTAGACCTCGAATTCGATCATGTGGGCGATCTTGCCCGGGTGAAGCACCGCCTCGTTGACCGCGAGGTTGCTCGACTTGCGCTCCCCGTGGCGATAGACGGCGGCCTCCAGCAGGAAGCGATGCTCGCTCTTGAAGTGACCCGAGAGCACCTGCTCCAGGGGCAGCAGATAATCCTGGGGCGAGAGATCGGTCAGGAAGCCGAGGTTGCCCCGGTTCACCCCGATCACCGCCACATCGAACCGTGACAGCACCCGGGCGGCCCCCAGCATGTTGCCGTCACCGCCGACGACGATGGCGAGATCCGCCTGCTCGCCGAGCTGCACCAGATCCATCACGTTCTCCCCGAGCAGCCCCAGGGTATGGGCCACCCGGCTCTCCAGCAGCACACGAAAGCCGCGGCTGGTCAGGTACTGGTACAGGCCGGTCAGGGTCTGGTTGGCCCCCTCGTGATGGGGCTTGCCGATGAGGGCAACGGTTTTGAACGGAGAATCCATAGGTTATCGGGTCTGGGAGAGTCTTGGGGGGAGTATACCGCGCTTTGCCGGGGATTTGTCTGCCTCCGTGGTGGTTGGTGCAATCGGCCCCGAAAAGGGACTGCCTGGCACGCGGATGGGCGCCATTGTGCCCGATCTGCCCTTTTCCCCTTGAAAGCCGGGGCTGTGTCCCCATAATAGCGCCAACACAGGGTCTGCTGGCGCGTGTCGCTTGTCTGAACGCCAGCCACCCTCACACGCAACCCCTGAATATTGGAGATGTCATGAGCCACGAAGAACAAAAGGTTGAAGCGATGGAGCAAGTGGAAGCCCAGCCAGTCGAGCCGACCGATGTAGACAGTGAAGTGACAGCCGAGCAGGCCCGCATCGCCGAGCTGGAGGCCCAGCTGGAGGCGGCCCAGCAGGCTTCCCTGGAAGAGCGCGAGCGCGCCATTCGCGCCGTCGCCGAGATGGAGAACCTGCGTCGCCGTGCCGCTCAGGACGTGGAGAAAGCCCACAAGTTTGCACTGGAGAAGTTCGCCGCAGAGCTCTTGCCGGTGCTGGACAACCTGGAGCGCGCCATCGAGCTGGCGGACAAGGAGAACGACACCCTCAAGCCGATGATTGAAGGGGTCGAGCTGACCCTGAAATCCATGCAGAGCGGCGTGGGCAAGTTTGGCCTGGTGGCGCTGGACCCGACCAACCAGCCGTTTGACCCCAATGCCCACCAGGCCATGAGCATGGTGCCCAGTGCCGATGTGGCGCCGAACACCGTGATCGCCGTGATGCAGAAGGGCTACGAGCTCAACGGCCGCGTCATCCGTCCGGCCATGGTGATGGTCTCCAAGTCCGCTGACTGATCGCGCTGTTCTCACCAAGCCCGCCGCTTGGCGGGCTTTTTGTTGGATGTGGCGCCAGAAAACGTGTCTGGCGTCATTTGGCTGTCAGGTGGCCTGTATGCAGGTTTTTTCAGGGCCGGACTTGAAGCGCCGACTTGAGACCCCATATAGGTTGCAAGGCCACGGCGGCACAAAAAATTTGATGCCGGGAGCTTGAAAGCCACAGTGGCAGGCCCCACCTAGCCGTTAACGTATCAAGGCGAGCCCCTCGCCAGTTTATTCAAAGTATTTGGAGATTCGTCAAATGGGTAAAATCATCGGTATTGACCTGGGTACTACCAACTCCTGCGTCGCTATTCTGGATGGCGACCATGCTCGCGTGATCGAGAACGCGGAAGGCGACCGTACTACTCCGTCCATCATTGCCTATGCCGATGACGGCGAAATCCTGGTTGGTCAGCCGGCCAAGCGCCAAGCCATCACCAACCCGAAGAACACGCTGTTCGCCATCAAGCGTCTGATCGGCCGTCGTTTCGAAGATGACGAAGTACAACGTGACCTGAAAATCATGCCTTACGCCATCGCCAAGGCCGACAACGGTGACGCCTGGGTTGAAGTGAAAGGCAAGAAAATGGCACCGCCGCAGATCTCTGCCGAAGTGCTGAAAAAGATGAAGAAGACCGCCGAGGACTACCTGGGCGAGCCGGTGACCGAAGCCGTCATCACCGTACCGGCCTACTTCAACGACGCCCAGCGTCAGGCCACCAAGGATGCCGGTCGCATCGCCGGTCTGGATGTAAAACGCATCATCAACGAACCGACTGCCGCGGCTTTCGCCTACGGCGTCAACAAGGTCAAGGGTGAGCGCAAGGTTGCCGTATACGACCTGGGTGGCGGTACCTTCGATATCTCCATCATCGAGATCGACGAAGTCGAAGGGGAAACCACCTTCGAAGTGCTGGCAACCAACGGTAACACCCACCTGGGTGGTGAAGACTTCGACAACCGCGTCATCAACTACCTGGTTGACGAGTTCAAGCGCGAGCAGGGCATTGACCTGCGCAACGACCAGCTGGCCCTGCAGCGTCTGAAAGATGCCGCCGAAAAAGCCAAGATCGAGCTCTCTTCTGCCCAGCAGACCGACGTCAACCTGCCGTACATCACTGCAGATGCCACCGGTCCGAAGCACATGAACATCAAGGTGACCCGCGCCAAGCTGGAATCCCTGGTGGAAGACATGGTGAAAGACTCCCTGGAGCCGGTTCGTGTCGCCCTGAAAGACTCCGGTCTGGCGGTTGGCGAGATCGACGACGTCATCCTGGTGGGCGGTCAGACCCGTATGCCGCTGGTTCAGAAGACCGTGGCCGACTTCTTCGGCAAAGAGCCGCGCAAAGACGTCAACCCGGACGAAGCCGTGGCCATGGGGGCGGCCATCCAGGGTGCCGTACTGTCCGGTGACAAGACCGACGTACTGCTGCTGGACGTGACTCCGCTCTCCCTAGGGATCGAGACCATGGGCAGCGTGATGACCGCGCTCATCGAGAAGAACACCACCATTCCGACCAAGAAGTCCCAGGTGTTCTCCACCGCCGAAGACAACCAGTCTGCCGTGACCATTCACGTGCTGCAGGGTGAGCGCAAGCGCGCCAGCGACAACAAGTCCCTGGGCCAGTTCAACCTGGAAGGCATCCGTCCGGCACCGCGCGGTCTGCCGCAGATCGAAGTGACCTTCGACATCGACGCCAACGGCATCCTGCACGTCTCCGCGAAAGACAAGGAGACCAACAAGGAGCAGAAGATCACCATCCAGGCCTCTTCCGGTCTGTCTGATGACGAGATCGAACGCATGGTACGCGAAGCCGAAGCCAACGCGGCCGAGGACAAGAAGTTCGAAGAGCTGGTGCAGGCCCGCAACCAGGCTGACGGTCTGGTCCACTCCGTGCGCAAGCAGGTCACCGAAGCCGGTGAAGCTCTGCCTGCCGACGAGAAGACCAAGATCGAGACTGCCCTGAGCGAGCTGGAATCCGCCATCAAGGGTGACGACAAGGCTGCCATCGAAGCCAAGCAGCAAGCGCTGCTGGAAGCGTCCCAGAAGCTGATGGAAATTGCTCAGCAGCAGGCTCAGGCGCAAGGCGCCGCCGGTGCTGACGCCGGTCAGTCCTCCTCTTCTGCCAAGGCTGACGACGACGTGGTCGACGCCGAGTTCGAAGAAGTGAAAGACGACAAGAAGTAAGCCCGACCCGGATGGGCGAAGTCCGCTTCGCCCATCGGCTCAGAATCTGTTCACGGTCTATCGCGAGAGGCCGTCAGCAAGGTAAAGAGCAGCGCAAGAACCGGAGTCTATGTGAATACATGAGCACTCTTGGTTACAAACAAGCGAGCTGCACATGAGCCTTGATCACGGCTTCGTAGTAAGAGTGTGAGCAGATTCGTCAATGAATTTACGGGCGTTGGGTAACCAACGCCCGTCTGCGTAACTGCTGATATAGCAACAGGATGAGTATGTCGAAGCGCGATTTCTACGAAGTGCTCGGGGTATCGAAAGGTGCCGACGAGCGCGAGATCAAGAAGGCGTACAAGCGTCTGGCCATGAAGTATCACCCGGATCGCAACCAGGGTGATGCCGGGGCTGAAGAGAAGTTCAAAGAGGTCAAGGAAGCCTACGAGGTCCTGACCGACGAGAACCTGCGTGCCCGTTATGACCAGTACGGTCATGCCGGGGTGGATCCGAGCCAGGGTGGCGGCCACGGCGGCTTTGGCGGTGGTGCCGATTTCGGCGACATCTTCGGCGACGTGTTTGGCGACATCTTCGGTGGTCGCGGGGGCGGTCGTCGCGGCCCGGCCCGTGGCGCCGATCTGCGCTACAACATGGAGCTGACGCTGGAAGAAGCGGTGCGCGGGGTTTCCAAGGAGATCAAGATCCCGACCCAGGTCCACTGCGAAGTGTGCAACGGCTCCGGTGCCCATACCGGTAGCCAGGCCCAGACCTGCCCCACCTGCCACGGCTCCGGCCAGGTGCAGATGCGTCAGGGCTTCTTCGCGGTGCAGCAGCCTTGCCCCCACTGTCACGGTCGCGGCAAGATCATCAAGGATCCGTGCCGCAAGTGCCATGGGGAAGGGCGCTACCAGAAGACCAAGACCCTGTCGGTCAAGATCCCGGCCGGGGTCGATACCGGGGATCGCATCCGTCTCTCCGGCGAAGGGGAGGCGGGGGAAACCGGCGCATCGGCGGGGGATCTCTACGTACAGGTTCACGTGCGCGAGCACGAGATCTTCGTCCGTGACGGCAACGACCTCTACTGCGAAGTGCCCATCAGCTTCACCACGGCGGCGCTCGGCGGCGAGATCGAGGTGCCGACCCTGGATGGCCGGGTCAAGCTCAAGGTCACGGCAGAAACCCAGACCGGCAAGCTGTTCCGCCTGCGGGGCAAGGGCGTCAAGTCCGTGCGCTCCGGCCAGGTGGGGGATCTGATGTGCAAGGTGGTGATCGAGACTCCGGTCAAGCTGACCGAGACCCAGAAAGATCTGCTGCGCCAGCTGGACGACTCCTTCAGCGGCGCTGCTGCCAAGACCCACAAGCCGAAATCCGAGGGCTTCTTCGAAGGGGTGAAACGCTTCTTCGACGACCTGACCAAATAAACGCGACCCGCGTTACCCAAGCCGGCACGGATGTGCCGGCTTTTTTTTGCCCGCCATCTGGCCTGGATCCCCCCTTATTGAGTGGATCCCGATGAGGGATCCTCCTCACAACTTCCGCCAATTCCCCCTGTACAAATGTTATCCCGCTCACACTCCTGCTGAAACGGTTTAGCTGGCATATTGAGTCAGCTAAAGCGGTTTAGCTATCCTCTGCTCGTCAACAACAACAGAGCCCGGACGGGCGACAGAAGACAGGTGAGGACGATGACGATGTTCAAGAGCAAGTTGGCGCTGGCCGTGGCGCTGGGATTGGGAATGAGCAGCCCGCTGTGGGCGGCGGATGGTGGTATCGAGGCTCGTCTGGCGGCGCTGGAGGCGCGGGTGCAGGCAGCCGAGGAGCGCGCCACCGCTGCCGAAGCGCGGGCCGATGAGGCCCAGAGCAAGGCAAACGAAGCCCGCGAGACGGCCGTGGTGGCCAAGGCCCAGAGCGAGAAGGTGGACAAGCAGACCGCCGGGGCCCAGGGCTTCGAGTTCCACGGCTATGCCCGCTCGGGCCTGCTGGTGAACGGCAACGGCAATGGTGGCCGCGGCGGCCCCTACATCACCCCGGCCGGCTCGGTGGGCGGCGCCGTGGGTCGCCTTGGCAACGAGGATGACACCTACATGGAGGCCAACCTGCTGAAGACCCAGACCTTCGACGATGGCAGCTGGGCCCGCTACAAGCTGATGCTGGCGGACGGGGTGGAGACCAGCAACGACTGGACCGCCAGCGATTCCAGCCTCAATACCCGCCAGGTGTTTGCCGAAATCGGCGATCTGGCGAGCTTCAGCGGTCCTTTCCAGCACTCGGTGCTCTGGGCGGGCAAGCGCTTTGACCGGGACAACTTCGACATCCACTGGCTCGACTCGGACGTGGTCTTCCTGGCCGGTACCGGCGGCGGCGTCTACGACGTGCAGCTGGCCGACAGCTGGAAGGCGAACTTCTCCCTCTACGGGCGCGACTACGGCGACATCAGCGCGAGCGGTCTCTCCGACATCGAGAGCTACATCCTCACCATGAACAACCGCGTTGGCAACTGGCAGTGGATGCTGAACGGCCTCTCCGCCAAGGACAACGAGGCGCGCATCAATGACGGCGGCGCGGGCAGCGAAGCGGCGAACAAGGGGGCCCACACCCTGCTGGCCTACCACGCCGACAGCTTCTTCGGCATCAACCCCGGTTTCTCCAAGGCGGCGGTGCTGTATGGCCATGGTCTGGGTGCCGAGCTCAAGGGGCTGGGCTCCGACAGCGAGCTGCTGCCGGATGCCGATGCGGTGCGGGTCGCCGTGTTTGGCGCCACCGATCTTGCCCCGCGCTGGCGTGTCGCCCCGGCCCTGCTGGCCGAGCACAGCCAGGATCGTTACGTGAAGGGGGACGAGTACCGCTGGGTGACCCTCAATGGCCGCCTGGCCCAGGTACTGAGCCAGAACGTGGAGCTGGTCTACGAGGCGACCTGGCAGTACATGGATCTCGATCCCAAGGGCTACAAGGGCCGCCAGGCGGTGAGCGGCGACTTCACCAAGCTCACCTTCGCCCCCACCTTCAAGGCGCAGACCGCCGGCTTCTTCGAGCGGCCTGAGCTTCGCGTGTTCGCCACCTGGATGGACTGGTCCTCCGAGCTCGACAACTACGCCAGCTCCGATGCCATGGGCCAGAGCAACTTCACCGCCGGGGGCGAGTGGAACTTCGGCGTGCAGATGGAAACCTGGTTCTAGTTCGTTATCCCGATCACAAAAATGGCAGGCGGCCCCGGGATCTGTTGGTTAGCTAAAACGGTTTAGCTGATAATGCGGACCCAGAACCCGGGGCTGACCCCGGCAAATCCTGTGCAGCAGTGGAGTAGCAACAAGGTGACGAATCGTGTGTGGGTAATGGGGGATGCGGTAGTGGACTTGATCCCGGAAGGGGAGCAGCACTACCTCAAGTGTCCGGGTGGCGCACCGGCCAACGTGGCGGTGGGCGTTGCCCGGCTCGGCGGGGAGTCGGCCTTCATTGGCCGGGTTGGCGCGGATCCCTTCGGCCGCTTCATGGGGGAGACCCTGGCCAGGGAGGGGGTCGACATTCGCCACCTGATCCAGGATCCGGCCCATCGCACCAGCACGGTGCTGGTGGATCTCGATGAGGCGGGGGAGCGCAGTTTCACCTTCATGGTGCGCCCGAGCGCCGATCAGTTCCTGAGCCCCGCCGATCTGCCGGTCTTCCAGGCCGGGCAGTGGCTGCTGACCTGCTCCATTGCGCTCGCCAACGAGCCGGTGCGCAGCAGTTGCCTGCAAGCCATGGCGACCATCCGGGCCGTCGGGGGGCGGGTCTGCTTCGACCCCAACCTGAGGCCAGAGGTGTGGGGCAACCCTGCCGAGATGCTGCCCGTGGTGCGCGAGGCCATGGCCCTTGCAGACGTGGTCAAGCTCTCGGTGGAGGAGCTGCAACTGCTGAGCGGTCTGGACGATCTGGCGGCGGGGCTTGCCACTCTTTCAGGCCCGGCACTGGTGCTGGTGACCCGGGGGGCGGGGGGCGTGGTGGCCCGTCTGGGTGGCGAGTTGCTGGAGTGGGTGGGGCCCAAAGTGACGCCACTCGATACCACGGGGGCGGGGGACGCCTTCGTCGCCGGGCTGCTGGCGGCCTTGGCCGAACGGACCTCGCTGCCGACGCTGGCCGAGCTGCCCGCCATTCTGGCTCAGGCCCACGGCTGTGGGGCGCTCGCCACCACCGCCAAGGGGGCCATGACGGCACTGCCCACCCGCACCCGGCTGGATGAATTTTTGCGATCAGGCGCAGACGGCTGTTGATCTGCGGCTAGAAGCCCGGCTCGACAGCCCCTACTCTCATGTGACAAGGGCCCGCCAGCGTGGCGGGTCATAAGAGGAAGAATATGAATATCAGTGCGATAGCCCAGGATCTGGTGCCCCTGCTCGGGGGCAGGGAGAACATCGTCAGCGCCGCCCACTGCGCCACCCGGCTGCGGCTGGTGCTGGCGGACGACAGCAAGGTGAACAAGGCCGCCATCGACAAGCTGGAAGGGGTCAAGGGGTGCTTCAGCAACGCTGGCCAGATCCAGGTCATTTTCGGCACCGGCCTGGTCAACAAGGTCTATGCGGAGTTCGTCACCCTGACCGGGACCGGCACCGCCAGCAAGGCGGAGCTGACCGACATGGCGACGGCCAAGCTCAACGTGGCCCAGCGTCTGGCGCGGACCCTCTCCAACATCTTCGTGCCCATCATTCCGGCCATCGTCGCCTCCGGCCTGCTGATGGGGCTGCTCGGCATGGTGCGCACCTACGGCTGGGTCAACGCCGACAGCGCCCTGTTCGTCATGCTCGACATGTTCAGCTCGGCAGCCTTCATCATACTGCCGATCCTCATCGGCTTTACGGCGGCGCGGGAGTTTGGCGGCAATCCGTACCTCGGGGCGACCCTTGGCGGCATCCTCACCCACCCGGCCCTGACCAACGCCTGGGGCGTGGCCGGGGGCTTCAAGACCATGGACTTCTTCGGCCTGGATGTCGCCATGATCGGCTACCAGGGCACCGTCTTCCCGGTGCTCTTGGCGGTCTGGTTCATGTCCCACCTGGAGAAGCAGCTGCGCAAGCGCATCCCTGACGCCCTGGATCTCATCCTCACCCCGTTTTTGACCGTCATCATCACCGGCTTCGTGGCGCTGCTCTTCATCGGCCCCGCCGGGCGGGTGCTGGGGGATGGCATCTCGTTCGGTCTGAGCGCCCTCTATGAGCAGGCAGGCTGGCTGGCGGGTCTGGTGTTTGGCGGCACCTATTCGCTCATCGTCATCACCGGCATCCACCACAGCTTCCACGCCATCGAGGCGGGGCTGCTGGCCAACCCTGCCATCGGCGTCAACTTCCTGCTGCCCATCTGGGCCATGGCCAACGTGGCCCAGGGCGGGGCTTGCCTCGCGGTCTACTTCAAGACCCGGGACATGAAGATCAAGGCCATCACGGTGCCGGCGGCCATGTCCTGCCTGCTCGGCATCACCGAGGCGGCGATCTTCGGGGTCAACCTGCGCTACATCAAGCCCTTCCTGGCCGGCCTGTTCGGCGGGGCCTGCGGCGGCGCCTACGTGGTGGCGGCCAAGGTCGGCATGACGGCGGTGGGCCTGACCGGCATCCCGGGCATGGCCATCGTCCAGCCCATGAGCCTCATCCACTACGTCATCGGTCTGGTGATCGCCTTTGGCGCCGCTTTCGCCGCCTCCTACCTGCTCAAGTACAAGGTGGAGTGATGAAGGAAAGCCATCTCCTGAACCAGGTTGTCCGGTCCCTGCTGGCCGGACAGCTCAAGGCGGCGGCCGATCCCCATCGGCCCCGCTGGCATCTGGCAGCCCCGGTGGGGCTGCTCAACGATCCCAACGGCTTCATCGAGCACGACGGGCGCTACCATCTTTTCTACCAGTGGAACCCGCTCGGTTGCGAGCACCGCAACAAGGGCTGGGGGCATGTCACCTCCACCGATCTGCTGCACTGGCAGCACGAGCCGGTGGCGCTGCTGCCTACCGAGGCCTATGAGAGCCACGGTTGCTATTCGGGCTCGGCGGTGAGCGATGAGCAGGGGCGTCTGACCCTTATCTACACCGGCAACGTCAAATACCCGGACGGCAGCCGCACCGCCTACCAGTGTCTGGCCCGCGCCGACGGTGCGGGGGGCTTCGAGAAGCTGGGCCCTGTGCTGGATCTACCCGAAGGCTACAGCGGCCATGTGCGCGACCCCAAGGTGTGGCACGACGCTCGGCAGTGGTTGATGGTGCTGGGGGCTCGTACCCTGGACGATCGGGGTGAGGTGCTGCTCTATCGCGGTGACACCCTGGATGCCTGGACGCTGGTGGGCCCCATCGCCGGCAGCGGGCGCGGCGGTCTCGGGGAGTTTGGCTACATGTGGGAGTGTCCGGACCTCTTCCCCCTGGGAGATCTCCATGTGCTGATCAGCTGCCCGCAGGGGGTTGCCCCGCAGGGAGAGGATTATCGCAACCTCTACCAGTGCGGCTGGCTGGCGGGTGATTTCGACGGCGAGAGGTTCGATCACGGGGTTTTCCACGAGTTGGACAGGGGCTTCGAGTTCTATGCGCCGCAGACCACTCAGGACCGTCAGGGGCGGCGCCTGCTGTTCGGCTGGCTGGGCTTGCCGGAGGAGAACGAGATGAGCCAGCCCACTCTCGAGCACGGCTGGCTGCACCAGATGAGCTGCCCGCGGGAGCTGTTCTGGCAGGATGAGTGGCTCTGCCAGCGGCCGGTGGCAGAGCTGGGCGCCCTGAAAGGGGAGCAGACCCGCTTCGAGGGGGCGCCGGACGAGCTGCCGCGCCTTGCCATCGACTCGGCCTGGCTCGATCTGGCGCTGTGCGGTGAAGGGCGCCTCGGGTTCGGGGCCGTGGTCGAGCTGGTGTGGCAGCCGGGGCGTCTTGTCCTGCGGCGCCAGAACTGGCAGAGCGGGGAGTGGGAGGAGCGAAGCGCCCCCTGGCTTGGGGGCAAGATCACCGTCTTGTGTGACCGCTCCAGCCTGGAGTGCTTCGTCGATGGCGGGCGCCAGAGCTTGTCGACCCGTTACTTCCCCGGCGAAAACCCAGTACTTTCCGCACGTTGCGGTGGTGATGGCAGCAAAATTTGCCTCGATCACTGGCCGCTGGCGACCTGCCTAGTACAATAGCCCGGTGTCAGTGTGCCGGGAGGTCAGGTGGAGAAGAAGAAACGGATCACGATTGCCCAGATAGCCACGCTTGCGGGGGTCTCCAAGGCCACCGCCAGCCTGGTGCTCAACGGCAAGAGTGCGGAATACCGCATCGCCGACGATACCCGCAAGCGGATCCAGGCGGTGGCGGACGAGTGCCACTATCAGCCGAGCATCCATGCCCGCTCCCTGCGGGAGGTGCGCAGCTACACCTGGGGGCTGGTGATCCCTGACCTCACCAACTTCGGCTTCGCCAGCATCGCCCGGGCCCTTGAGGCCCGCTGTCGGGAGGCGGGGATCCAGCTGCTCATCGCCTGCTCCGAGGATGACCCCACCCTGGAGCAGCGGGTGGTGGACAACCTCATCAGCCGTCAGGTGGATGGCCTCATCGTCGCCTCCAGCGGCCACAGTGACGACATCTATGCCCGCATCCACGACCGCTTGCCGGTGGTGCAGCTCGACCGCCACATCGGTGAGTCGCGCCTGCCCATGGTGATCTCGGACGCCTGCAAGGCTACCGCCGAGCTGGTGCAGGATATGGCCGAGGATTGCGGGGAGGAGATCTATTACTTCGGCGGTCTGCTGGATCTCTCTCCCAGCCGGCACCGGCTGGCGGGTTACGAGCTCGGATTGCACCGGGCCGGGCTGGAGGCCACTTCAGACCGGGTCCGCCACCGTGACTACCAGCCGAGCTCGGGCTATCAGCTGATGTCTGAGCTGGTGGACGAACTCGGGGCGCCGCCGAAGGGGCTTTTTACCGCCTCTTTCACCCTGCTGGAGGGGGTGCTGCGCTACCTCAACGAGGCGGAACTGATGGAGACCGGCATGCGCCTGTGTACGTTCGACGATCACGATCTGCTCGACTGCATCCCCATGCGCATCGATTCCGTGGCCCAGGATTGCCCGGCCCTGGCCCGTGCCGCCTTCGAGATGATGCAGCAACTCATCGCGGGCAATCCCCCAGCCCAGACCGCCCAGGTCATCAACCCCAGGGTGCGCTGGCGCAGCCGCCGTTAGGCACACGGCTTCCCTTTCCTGTGAAAAAGCCCCGCCGGATCCGGCGGGGCTTTTTGTGCTGCGTCTGGTATGAGGGCGTCAATCGGTAATGCTGGCCCGCCAGAAGATCTGCTTGATGTGAGGGTGCTCCCCGAGCGTGTTCATCAGGGCATCGAGCTTGGTGCCATCGATGGCGGTGGCGAGCAGCGCCGCCGAGATCTCGAGATCCTGATCGCCGAAGGGGGTGATGTCGAGCTCGCTCAGGGGGTAGTGGGCCTGCTCCAGCATCTGCTCGAGCCAGGGCAGTACCTCCTTCTGGTGAGCGCGGCCGATGAGAGCGGTCACGTGATAGGTCACTTCGGTGTCCATGTTGTTCACCGGGTCACGGTTTATCTGGTTGACCAGGGGACGCAGCAGGGTGTTGGCGGCCAGCACGAAGAGGGCGCCGAGGATGGCCTCCAGGGCGAACCCGGCGCCGCAGGCGGCCCCGACCGCGGCCACGCCCCACAGGGTGGCCGCTGTGTTGATGCCCCGGATGTTGCCGGATTCCCGCATGATGACGCCAGCGCCGAGAAAACCGATGCCGGAGACGATGTAGGCCACCACGTGGACGACCCCGTAACTGCCACCATGCAGGTCATAGATGCGCTGGGCCAGGTTGACGAACAGGGCCGCCCCCACGGCGACCAGCACGTTGGTGCGAAGGCCGGCGGTGCGCTGGCGGTACTGGCGCTCCAGGCCGACCAGGCTGCCCAGCACGAAGGCGAGCAGCAGGCTGGCCAGGGTGTCGAGCAGGGCGAGAAAATCGAGTTGTTGCCACATTCTCATGAAGGGTCTCCTCCTGGGATGCCGACCAGCCTGCTCCCCCGGGTTGTGTGAGAGACGGGGGGCAAGGTCGACATCGTGGTGAATGCAAGGGCGCGACCCGCCTCCTGACGGGGCGGGATGGCGCAGAACAGGGAAGAGGCCCTTCACGGTTGCCCGGGAAGGACCTCGCCTCGTTCGAGGGTCAATGCCTGGTGGCGTCGTCCCCGGCGCGGGGGCGCAGTTCCCAGCGTACCGGGTGAACAGCCCCGACCTGGTGGATGAACTGCACCAAGTAGCGGCGCTGGGGCGGCGTGCAGTAGAGGCTCAGCACCAGCACGCGGCCTTCACCGCGCCCGGGCTGCATGGACTGCAGAGGACTGAGTCCGGCCGGTTGCAGGGTGTGGCTCACTGCCGCCAGCACCTGCTCCATGTCGGCTCTGTCTTCGCAGCGGATGTGCAGCCGATAGAGGTGCTGACGCCGTCTGCCACGTTGCCAGAGTGGTCGCAGGCCCCGTCCCAGTCTGCTCAGCAGGGAAGGGGATTTGTCAGCGACAGGGTTGTTTGAAATCAAGCGCATAGCAGCCTCCTTTTGGGAAGCAGAAACTATGCAGGCAAGGTGTCGGGGGATGAGTCCGCGTCACCTGACGTCAAGTGTGAAAAGCGGGGAAAAGAGGGATCCACTTCTCGCAGGGTGGCGAGTCGCGGCAGAGAAAAACCTGCGGCTAGCTCGCGACCAGGGTGCCGACGACGGGGGTCGGCGTGCGTCTGTCACTTGATGAGTTGCCCACCGATGGTCTCCGCTAGTGATAAAGAGGCGACATGGTAGCCGATACGGCGGTCTGGGTAAACCCCGAGCCCTTGATAGCAACATATTGAAACATAATAAAAAAGAGATGAAAGCGCCGGTGAAGGGAGCCCTCTTCCCTTCACCGGCGGGCCCTTGGGGGGTTACCGGGTCTTGTCGATGCCCAGGTATTTGAGCATCAGTTTTTCATAGACGGGTTCGGTGTCGCCCACCTGCATCTTGTGCAGGAAATACTTCTCGAACGCTATCTTGGCCAGGTGGACCCACTTCCCTTTCTTGAACCAGGCGACGTTGCGCGGCGGGATCTGCGGCATGGCCACGAAGGCGGCCCCTGTGTCCCCCATGTCCGCCAGACAGATGGCATTCCACACCGCCCGGGTGACCGGGGGCTGGCCGTCCAGCTCCGCCTTGATGTTGTGGCTTAAGGTGCGCACCATGGCCTCGATCATGTAGCCGGTCTTGGGCACCCCGGTCGGGACCGGCGTCTTGTGCTGGGGCGGGATGGCGATGCAGACCCCGGCGGCGTAAATCTACGGGAAGACAGGGTTGCGCTGGTGTTCGTCGACGATGACGAACCCGCGGGGATTGACCAGCCCCTCGAGGCTCCGCAGGGGGCTGATGCCGGCGAAGGCGGGCAGCATCATGGCATGCTTGTAGGGGAGGTTGTGGGTGCGCTTGACGTTGCCATCTTCATCCAGCTCCTCCACCGTCATCACCCCATCCCTGGCCGCCACGGTGCGGGCATTGCAGATCCATTGCATGTCGCGCATGCGCAGCTCGCTCTCCAGCATGCCCTTGGAATCCCCCACGCCGTTGAGGCCGAGGTGACCGATGTAGGGTTCGCTGGTGACGAAGGTCATGGGCACGTCCTTTCTCACCTTCTTGTCGCGCAGGTGGCGATCGAGGATGAAGGCGTATTCGTAGGCCTGGCCGAAGCAGGAGGCGCCGGGCATGGCACCGACGATCACCGGACCCGGTTCGTCGAGCAGCCCGTTGACACTGTGCTGGCACTCCTCTGCGTGGGAGAGGGTGCAGACGCTGGCGGTGCCGCCCGCCGTCGGGCCCGCTCCCTGCACCTCTTCAAAGGCGAGTGCGGGGCCGGTGCAGAGCACCAGAAAGTCGTAGTGCAGGTGCTGGCCATCGGAGAGGCGGATCTGCTGTTCGAGGGGTTGCAACCCGGTCAGGGCGGCGTGGATGAAGCGGATCCCCTTCTTCTTCACATGAGGCTCTATGGGGAGGGAGATATCCTTGCGCTCTCGCCACCGGACCGCAATCCACGGGTTCGAAGGGTTGAATTCAAAGTCGGGTTTGTCGTTCACCAGGATGACGTCGTGCTGCTTGCCGAGTTCGGCCTTGAGCTCGTAGGCGGCCGACATGCCCCCCAACCCTGCCCCGATGATGATGATGGTTGCCATAATGAGCCTCCGCTCTATTACACGGCTCCTGTGAGCCAATATGTCCTCCTGCCTATTTGAGCCCCATTCGCCTGAGCACGGCGGCGGCGGGACAGACCCCGGTGAACGCGCTCTGGATCAGGTTGACCCCGACAAAGACGCTCAACCAGACAAAGCCCGGGTGGACCCAGGCCGTTAGCAGCAGCGACAGCAGCAACATGCCACCCGCGACCACTCTGACTCCGTTATCGACGGTCATTTCTCGTCCCCTTTTGTTTAGTGATTGCTAATTTAGAGTTGTTTTATACAATAGAACAAATATCAGCAATTGCTAATTTAATCTTATGAGCCACTTCGACGAGATGAACCGACATGCGACAGCCGCCGCCGGCCTGCTCAAGGCGCTGGCTCATCCCGAACGCCTGATGGTGCTCTGCCAGCTGGTGGAAGGGGAGAAGGGAGTCGGGGAGCTGCTGGCCCACAGCCAGCTCGGGCAGTCGGCCTTCTCCCAGCAACTGTCGGTATTGAAGCGCCAGGGCCTTATCCGCTCGCGCAAAGTCTCCCAGCAGATCTACTACTCCCTGGTGAGCGAGGCGGCGGCCGATGTGCTGGCGGCGCTGCAAACCCATTTTTGTCACTCAGATGAGGAAATTCGATGATGGAAAGCCAATGGCTGCTCTCGTTGGGGGGCGGCATGCTGGCGGGGCTCTCGGCCCTGATCCTGATGTTGTTCAACGGCCGGGTGGCCGGGATCAGCGGCATTCTGGCCGGTGCAATGCAGTACAAGACCCCCTGGCGGGTGCTGTTTCTGCTGGGATTGGGACTGGGGGCCTGGCTGGCGCTGACCCTGGGTTGGGCCACCATGCCCGCCTTTGATGCCTTGCCCGGCTGGCCCGTGGTGCTGCTGGCCGGCCTGCTGGTGGGCATCGGCACCCGTCTTGGCAATGGCTGCACCAGCGGTCACGGCATCTGCGGCATGGGGAGGCTGTCGACGCGCTCCGTGGTGGCGACGCTCACCTTTATGGGGATGGGCGTGGCGACCGTGTTCTTTACTCACCACATGTTTTGACGGGTTGATTGCCATGAAATTGCTGACAAGTCTGTTTGCGGGCCTGCTGTTCGGGCTGGGAATGGCCCTCTCCGGGATGATGGATCCGGCGCGGGTCACCGGGTTTCTCGATCTGGCCGGTGCCTGGGATCCCAGCCTGGCCTTCGTGATGGGGGGGGCCCTGGCTGTCTTCATGCCGGGCTACTTCCTGCTGGTGAAACCCCGTCGTCTGAGCCTGCTGGGGGAGCCCATGGCCCGGGTTCCCGCTCCCGTGCTGGATCGCCGCCTGATTGGCGGGGCCGCACTGTTCGGGATCGGTTGGGGCCTGGTCGGCATCTGTCCAGGGCCTGCCTTGAGTCTCATTTCCAGCGGACAGCCCATGATATTGTTGTTCATCGGGGCCATGGCGGCCGGGATCCTGCTGGTGGACAAGGTCTGGAACAGGGTGCTGGAGAAGGCTCGCCAGCACCGTATTGCCTGAGTTTTCAAGGTGCCCATGAGCCAGGGAAGGAGAATCATGATGAACACAATCCGGTTGCTGGTGACCACCCTGCTGGTCATGACATCCACCCTGGTGGCGGCCGAGGAGGCCAAGGGGTCGCTGACGCTGACCCCGCAGCGCGTCACCGACTGGCTCACCCTGAGCGGTACCGTGAGCGCCATTCATCAGGGGACGGTCGCGGCCCAGACCAGTGGCCGGGTCTCCCGCATGCTGGTGGATGTGAATGACGAGGTACAGGCCGGGCAGCCCCTGCTCGAGATAAGCGGCAAGGAGCAGTCTGCCGCCGTGACCGGCGCCGAGGCGCGGGTGGCCAGGGCCCAGGCCCAGCAGGTGGAGGCCGAGCGCCAGCTCACCCGTTATCAGGCCCTCATCGCCAAGGGGGTGATCACCCGGGCCCAGCTCGACAACGCCCAGGCAACGGATCGGGCCGCCCGTGCCGAGGTCAATGCCGCCGAGGCCGCCCTCATCCAGGCCCGGGAAGCCTACGGCTATACCCGTATCCTCGCCCCCTACGCCGGGGTGGTGACCAGGCGGCTGGTGGAGCTGGGGGAGACGGTGGCCCCCGGTACGCCGCTGCTATCCGGTTTCTCCCTGGGCGAGCTGAGGGTGGAGCTGGAGCTGCCCCAGTCCGCGCTGGCTCTCGCCGGCCAGCCGTCGGATGTGCAGGTGCTGCTGCCCGGTGGCAAGGCCGTGACTCCCGTCAAGCTGACCCGCTTCAACTACGCCGACAGCCAGAGCCACAGTTTCCGGCTGCGCCTCGATCTGCCGTCGAACACGGCAGGGGTGCTGCCTGGCATGTGGCTCAAGGTGCAGCTCAAACAGGGTGAGCGTCAGGTGTTGCAAGTGCCGGAGCCCGCCCTGCTGCGGCAAGGGGAGTTCAACGGCGTCTACCTCAAAGAGGGGGAGGGCTGGGCCCTGACCCCGGTGCGGGTCGGCCACTGCGAGGCTGGGCTGTGCGAGGTCCTGGCGGGTCTCAAGGGCGGTGACACCCTGGCCCCCGATGCCTGGACCCGTCAACAGGAGGTGCCCCATGAGTAGCGATCTGAACGACAACCATGGCCACCTGGGGCCGGCGGGTCGGCTGGCGGCCCTGTTTCAGGGCTCGGCCATCACCCCGCTGCTGGCGCTGGTGGGGCTCTTGCTCGGCCTCTTTGCCGTGCTGGTGACCCCCAAGGAGGAGGAGCCCCAGATCGATGTCACCTTCGCCGACGTCTACATTCCCTTCCCGGGCGCCAGCCCGGCAGAGGTGGAATCCCTCGTCACCACCCCTGCCGAGCAGGTGGTCTCCCAGATAAAGGGGATAGATACCCTCTACTCCTTCTCCCAACCCGATGGTGCCCTGCTGGTGGTGGTGTTCAAGGTAGGCGTGAGCCGGGAGCAGGCCATCGTGGATCTCAACAACCAGCTCGACTCCAACCGCGACTGGTTGCCACAGGGGATCGGAGTCGGTCAGCCACTGGTAAAACCCCGGGGGATCGATGATGTTCCCATCGTCAGTCTGACCCTCTGGAGCAAGCAACTGGGGGCCCCCGATCTGACCCGGGTCGCCCACGAGCTGGAGACCGAACTCAAGCGCATTCCCGGTACCCGGGACATCTACAGCCTGGGGGGCCAGCGCGCCGTGCTGCGGGTGATGCCGGACCCGGCGGCCCTCAGCGCCCATGGCATCAGCTGGGGCGAGCTGAGCCAGCGACTTGCGGCCGCCAACCGGGTGGGCAGCGAGCAGGCCGTGGTGCAGGATAACCGGGAAATCAAGGTGCAGGTGGGGCAGTTCCTGCAAAGCGAGCAGGAGGCCCGCGAGCTGGTGGTGGGGTTGCACGACGGCAAGCCCGTCTATCTCGGTGAGGTGGCCCGGGTGGGGCTTGGGGAAGAGACCCCGGTCCAGCGCAGCTGGATGGGGCAGGGGCAAGCCAGCTACCCGGCGGTGACCCTGGCCATCGGCAAGCAGCCGGGGCAGAACGCGGTGGAGGTGGCCAAGCGGGTGGAGGCACGGGTCGAGAGCCTCAGGAACCGGCTCATCCCGGCTGGCGTCGAGGTGACGGTGACCCGTGACTACGGCGTCACCGCCGAGACCAAATCCAACACCCTCATCGGCAAGCTCATCTTTGCCACCACGGCGGTGGTATTGCTGGTGCTGGTGAGCATGGGGTGGCGCGAGGCGCTGGTGGTGGGGGTCGCCATCGTCATCACCCTGGCGCTGACCCTGTTTGCCAGTTGGGCGTGGGGCTTTACCCTCAACCGTGTGTCCCTCTTTGCGCTTATTTTCTCCATCGGCATCCTGGTGGATGACGCCATCGTCGTGGTGGAGAACATCCACCGCCATCGTGGCCTGGGCAAGGGTTCCCTCAAGGATCTCATTCCGGGCGCGGTGGACGAGGTGGGGGGGCCGACCATTCTGGCGACCCTGACCGTCATCGCGGCCCTGCTGCCCATGGCCTTCGTCAGCGGCCTGATGGGCCCCTACATGAGCCCCATCCCCATCAATGCCAGCATGGGGATGCTCATCTCCCTGCTGGTGGCCTTTATCTTCTCCCCTTGGCTGGCGAGCCATTTGCTCAAGGGGGAGGCGCACGGTGCCCACGGCGAGGCCAAGGCCGGGCTCTTTCACCGGCTGATGACCCCCTTTCTGATGGGGGCGGGTGCCAGGAGAGCGAGACATAAGCTTTGGCTGGTCATTCTGCTGCTGGTGGCGGGGGCGGCTGCCATGCCGGTGGTGCAGTGGGTGGTGCTCAAGATGCTCCCCTTTGACAACAAGTCGGAATTCCAGCTGGTGCTCGACATGCCGGAGGGGGCGACCCTGGAGCAGACCGAGCGCACCCTGCTGGCGGTGGGTCGGGAGCTCGCCAGGGTGCCCGAGGTGAAGGATTACCAGATCTACGCCGGCACCGCCGCCCCCATCAACTTCAACGGGTTGGTGCGCCACTACTTCATCCGCAGCGGCGCCAACGTGGGGGACATCCAGGTCAATCTGGTGGACAAGCATGAACGGGATCGCAGCAGTCACGAGATTGCCCGGTCGGTGCGTGCGCCCTTGCAGGCCATCGCCAGTGCGGCAGGGGGCAACCTCAAGGTAGTGGAGGTGCCCCCGGGACCGCCTGTCTGGTCACCCATCGTCGCGGAAGTGTATGGCCCGACGCAGGCCGCCCGTGAAGCCGCTGCCCGCGCCATACAGGCCCGCTTCGTGGCCACGGCGGATCTGGTGGACGTGGACATCTATCTGACCGACCCTCAGCCCAAGTGGCGGCTGGTGGTGGATCGCGCCCAGGCGGCCCTGCTCGGGGTCGATCTCGGGGATCTGGTGGCGACCCTCAACGGGGGCGTGGGTTATCAGGATGCCAGCTGGCTGCAGGGGCAAGGCGCCAAGTATCCGGTGCCGATCCGCATCGAGCTGGCCCCCGGTGACAAACGGGATCTGGCGGGTGTGCTGGCCCTCAAGGTGCGCAGCCAGAGCGGCCAGCTGGTGCGGGTCTCCGAGCTGGTGAGCCGTCGTGACGAGGTGGCCCCCAGCTACCTCATGCACAAGAACATGCAGCCCATGGTGATGGTGGTGGCTGACATGGGCGGCCATACCGACAGCCCGCTCTACGGCATGTTTGCCGCCGGTGCCGACATCTCGCTGCCACAGTATTACGTACATCAGCCCGACAAGCTGGGGGAGGTGGCGCTGTTGTGGGACGGGGAGTGGAAGATAACCTACGAGACCTTCCGCGACATGGGGCTGGCCTATGGGGTGGGGATGATCCTCATCTACCTGCTGGTGGTGGCCCAGTTCCGCTCCTATCTGGTGCCGCTCATCATCATGGCCCCCATTCCGCTCACCCTCATCGGGGTGATGCCGGGCCACGCCCTGCTGGGGGCCCAGTTTACCGCCACCTCGATGATCGGGATGATCGCACTGGCCGGGATCATCGTGCGCAACAGCATCCTGCTGGTGGACTTTATTGAGCAGCAGCGGGCGAGTGGCGTGGTGTTCGAACAGGCAGTGATCGAGGCGGCGCAGGTGCGGGCCAAACCCATCATGCTGACGGCGCTGGCGGCCATGATAGGGGCGCTTTTCATCCTAGATGACCCCATCTTCAATGGCCTCGCCATCAGCCTTATCTTCGGGATCCTGGTTTCCACCCTGCTCACCCTGATGGTGATCCCGCTGCTCTACTACAGCCTGCTTGTTCGCCGAAGTCAGAGGTAAACACAGGGGGCACGTGCCCCCTGTTTTCTGGCATCACACCGCCTCGCGGGCATCGCAGGTTTTCATCAGGGGGAAATAACGGCGATCCGCCTGGCTCATGTGACCCACGACCAGCTCCTGGATGATGAAATTGAGCAGGGCGTCGTTGCCAAGGGTGCCCGCCTGTGCGGCCGCCATCAGCTGACCGGCTTTTTTCAGCAGATGCTGGTGCTCCTGGCGATGGGCCGCCAGCTCCTCATAGCCATATTGCGCGAGGACCTGCTCTTCGAGGAGGAAGTGCTGGCGCGCCATCTCGAATATCTGCGCCATGTCTGCCAGCAAGGCATCCGGATGGATGCCGGGATCCTGCATGTGCTCGAGCAAGCGGTTGGCCAGCAGGTAGAGCTGGCGGTGGTCCGCATCGATGCGGGGGTGGCCGCATGCGTGGGCGGGCTGCCATTGCAGGGTGCCGGGGAGGGGCTCCTGCCCGGAGGAAAACAGGCAGACCCTGCCCCGGCCATGGTGCTTGGCCTGATACATGGCCTGATCGGCGTGGTGCATCAGGGTCTTGGGGTCGGTGCCGTGATCCGGATAGAGGGCGACCCCTATGCTGCCGGAGATGCGCAGCGCCTGCTGTTCAAGCTGGAAGGGGTGATGCAGGCAGTGGTGCAGCTTGTCGGCGACCGCGAGGGCCGAGGCATCCGTATCGGGCAGCATGATCACGAATTCGTCCCCCCCAAGGCGTGCCACCAGATCTTCTTCCCTGACGCACTCCCCCATGCGCTCGGCCACCAGCTTGAGCAGCAGGTCGCCGGTTTCGTGGCCGAAGGTGTCATTGATGGGTTTGAAGTGGTCGAGATCGATGAAGACCAGGGCCAGGGGCTGCTGGGGAGCCTGCTCCAGGGTCTCCTTGAGCCGCTGTTGCAGCAGGCCGCGGTTGGCCAGGCCGGTGAGGGGGTCATAGAAGGCGAGGCGGCGCATCATCTCCTCCCGGGCCGAACGTTCGGTGACATCCCGGGTCACCCCCAAAATGGCGTCCGGTCTTGTGCTGGTGCTGCCGTGCAAGGTGGTGACCGTCTCGATGGTCACCAGATGACCCTGCTTGTGGCGCAGCTGGGAGTGGATAACGCACCGGGTCTGCCCATGATCCCCCCGTTGCCAGGCCTCGAGGGAGGCGGTGATGCCGTCGCGAAGCTGTTTCCAGGACTCATCGGGGAGCAGCTGGCGCAGGGAGAGGGCAAAGAGTTCGGCGGGTTCATAGCCGCTCAGGGACGCGATGGCGGGGCTGATGTAACGAAAACGCAGGCTGTCGGTGTCCATGGTCCAGATCACGTCGCCGCTGTTCTCCGCCACGAAGCGGTAGTGTTGCTCGCGCTGGGCCAGTTCCCGGGTGAGCCGCTGTCGGTCACTGGCCTCTTCCCGCAGACGCAGATAGAGGTGCAGGAAGACGCCGAGCAGGGCCAGCAGGGAGAAGGAGATCAGCATGGCGATGGCCACGCTCCTGTCGAGCAGTTGGCGCTGCTGGCGAAGGCTAGCCTGGGTACTGTTGTAGAGGAAGGGGGTGAGGTTGGGCACCGCCTTGATCATCCCGGCCTCCTGGTAGGTGCGGGCGATCTGCTGCCAGCGATCCTGCTGCATGTAGCCGGGCTCGATGATGTCGGGCTGCATCAGGGCCCGGGTTTCACGGGCCTCGAAGGCGAGCGCCTCGCGCCCGGCCCCGCTGGGGTAGTGCTCCAGGATCAGGTTGATCATCTCTTCGGGATGATCCATGGCATAGCGCCACCCCTTGAGGCTGGCCTGCAAGAAGCGCTGGACCCGCTCCTGCTGGTTGATGACCTCACTCTCCGAGGTGAAGAGGTTGTCTCCGTAGAAGTCGTACCCGATGTCGCGGGGGCTGAACACCCGGTAGGGAATGCCCTGTTGCTGCAGGGTGAAGGGCTCGGTTGTGCTGTAGGCGCTGATGGCGTCCGCCTGGCCCCTCAGCAGTGCCTGTACCCCCCGCTCGTAGGGCAGGGTCTCCCACTGCCGGCTGCGAGTGTAGCGATGCAGGTAGGTGAGCAGCTCGTTGGAGCCGGGTTCGAGCATCAGCCGCTTGTTGGCCAGATCGCCCGGAGTCTGGATATCCGGCCGCTCTAGGGTGATGAGCATCAGGGGGGAGTGCTGCAACATGGCGGCGAGCACCACCACAGGGCGACCTGCTGCCCGGGCCAGCAGCAGATCGCTGCCGCGGATGCCGAACTGGGCGCGACCCGTGGTGACTTCATTGATGACGTCGGTGCCCGGCCCCGCCTCCCGCAGGGTGACCTGCAGACCGGCCTCCCGGTAGAACCCCTTGGCGATGGCGGCGTAGTAACCGGCAAACTGGAACTGGTGCTGCCAGGGAAGTTGCAGGATGACGCGCTCATCCGCCCTGAGGGGAGCCGTGGTCAGGGTGGCAATCATCACCCAGAAGGGCAGAAGCCAGCGTACAGGCTGGCGAGATGCATCGGACTCCGTCATACCGCTGTTCTCTCGGGAGGTGCTCTTCTGGCTAGAGTCAAACAATTTCCTGTTATTCGCAAGGGGAGCAGGCCCCAATAAGATGGGGCGCGGGAGGTATTAAAAGTCATTTTTGTGTCATTCATCACGTCAATGGGCGTCACGGCTCATTTTGAAACCTTGTTGACTCGTCACCGGCCCGGTGACAAGGGCATTAGGTGTCATTCCAGGAGGGATGGCTGCCGCCTCTCTTCTCGCCTGTTAATGACAGATTGCGTGTTTTCGGCAATTCCCTCTTATCTTCTCCTGTTGTATCAGAAGTTGATGCTCTTGTCCGTATCGGGTGTCGACCTGTGGCGGTCGGGGGACGCCTTCCTTCGTTCAGGGTGGTATGGTAGTCATCCGTTTCCTGTTTCCCGAGAAGGTCCTGTCATGTCTTCCTTGCGCCTGCTGCTCTCCGACTCCCACGATCCCCTGTTCAACCTGGCGGTGGAGGAGTGCATCTTCCGTCAGATGGATCCGAACCAGCGGGTGCTGTTCCTGTGGCGCAACGCCAATACCGTAGTGATCGGCCGGGCCCAGAACCCCTGGAAGGAGTGCAATACCCGCCGCATGGAAGAGGACGGGGTGACCCTGGCCCGGCGCAGCAGCGGGGGTGGCGCCGTGTTCCACGACCTTGGCAACAGCTGTTTCACCTTCATGGCGGGCAAGCCCGGCTATGACAAGAGCGTCTCCACCACCATCGTCATCGATGCCCTCGCCAGGCTCGGTGTGAGTGCTTTTGCCTCCGGGCGCAACGACTTGCTGGTGGCTACCCCGGACGGGGATCGCAAGGTGTCGGGTTCGGCCTACCGGGAGACCCATGATCGCGGCTTTCACCACGGTACCCTGCTGCTGGACGCTGACCTCGGCCGCCTCGCCCACTACCTCAATCCCGACCCCAAGAAGCTGGCGGCCAAGGGTATCAGCTCGGTGAGAAGCCGGGTGGCGAACCTTGGCGAGCTGTTGCCTGGCCTGGGTCATGAGCAGGTGGTGCAGGCCCTGTGCGACGCCTTCTTTGCCCATCACGGTGAGGTGGTGCAGCCCGAGCACATCTCCCCTGAGCAGATGCCCGATCTGCCGGGCTTTGCCGAGACCTTCGCCCGCCAGCGCAGCTGGGAGTGGAACTTCGGCCATGCGCCTGCGTTCAGCCATCAACTGGACGAGCGCTTCCCCTGGGGCGGGGTCGAGCTTCATTTCGACGTGGAGAAGGGGGTGATAGGACGGGCACAGATCTTCAGCGACACCCTGGACCCTGCGCCCCTGGATGACCTGGCCGCACGCCTGCCCGGGGTGGCCTATCGTCCCGAGGCCATCGACGAGTTGCTGCGTCAGTGGCGGGCGACGTTTTCGGCCAACCCCGAGCTGGAAGGGTTTTCGGCATGGCTGCTGACCGCCCTGCGCTGACCTTGCCCATGGCCAGGATCACAAGATGAACAGGGGAAAAGAGGGGAGAGAGGGCGCGGCGCCCGTCAGGGCGCCAACATGACAAAAAGTAGGGCAGACCATTAGTTATTGTCTCTGTTGATAGAGGTGTCACTGGAGTATAAAAACCGCACCTCAGCAGTATAAATGGTATAAAAATGAATCACTTGGTCTATCTGAAAGATGAGGGCGTCAACGCCGTCTCCCCCGAATTCGCCCGCCGTTTTGCCACCGTCAAAGCCCACTTTTTCTCACGCAACCCCGACCTCTGGCCGGTCTTTCGCGAGCCCGGCTTTGCCACCCTCAACGAGTTTCGCGCCCGTGGACTGGCGCCGGATGCGCGGCTCAATGCCTGGCCCGATGGCCGCGCCCGTCTGGCGGATCTCTGCGAAACCATGCCGGTGCCGGCCACCATGCGCACGCCGGGGGAGCCCATGGCGGAGCTGCTGTTTGCCGGCGCCCTGTCAAAGGATTGGGAGAACCCCTCCAGCGTCGAGAACGTCATCACCATGTCGGCGGATCCCGCCATCTATGGCGCCCAGATGGGTATTCTGGCCAATCCCAACCTGGTCTACTCCGAATACGCCGGGGTGGCCGAGGAGCTGGAGAAGAAGGTGGTGCGCCAGATAGCGCTGCTGGCGGGTTACGACCCGGCCCGCGCCACCGGCATCTTCACCCAGGGGGGGACGTTTTGTAACCTCTACGGCTACCTGCTCGGCATCCGCAAGAGCCTGCCACAGGCCAAGCACAAGGGGCTAGGCCACTATCAGGATTACCGCATCATCAACTCCCAGGGCGGCCACTACTCCAACATCACCAACCTCTCCCTGCTCGGGGTGGACATCGAGAACAAGACCATCCGCATCCAGGTGGGCGAGAACAACGACATCGATCTCGACCACCTCGAGCGTACCCTGACCGCCTGCTTCGCCCTTCATCACGTGGTGCCCACCATCATGCTCACCATGGGCACCACCGACACCTTCGGGGTGGATAGGGTCAAACCCGTGGTCGAGCTGCGGGATCGCCTCTGCGAGCGGTTCGAGGTGGCGGTCAGGCCCCACATCCACGTCGACGCCGCCATCGGCTGGTCGATGATCTTCTTCCTGGACTACGACTTTGCCGCCAACCCGCTGGCCATCAACGCCGCCACCCTAGCGGGGATCGAGCGCAACGTGAGCCGCTTCGCCGAGCTCAGATATGCCGACTCCTTCACCGTCGACTTCCAGAAGTGGGGCTATGTGCCCTACACCTCCAGCCTGGTGATGATCAAGGAGCAGAGCGATCTCAAGGCGATGGAGAACGACCCGGAGAACTTCTCCTACTTTGAGCGGGACATTCAGGGTCAGACCCACCTGCAGTCCACCATCGAGTGCTCCCGCGGGGCGAGCGGCCTGTTCGGTGCCTATGCGGCCCTCAACTACCTGGGGGTGGAGGGCTATCGCACCGTGCTGGCCCACTGCCTGCAAAACGCCAACTACTTCCGCTTCCGGTTAAGCCAGCTCGGCAACGTCAAGCTGGTGGCCCAGGAGAACCAGGGGCCCAGTGTCGGCTTCAAGATCTACAACCCCGAGTGGGTACAGGACCCCGAGGCGGAGTTCGCCTTCGAGCTGGCCCGCAGCCCGGATGCGGCCTACAAGGCGCGGCTGGCCCGCAACACCGAGTATCACCGCAGCCTGTTCAAGGGACGCGGCAAGGTGGGGCTCTACACCAACTGGGTGGAGGCGGTGGCGCACTCGGAATACGACGCGCGCGGCCGTTACTCCTACATCGCCGGGGAAAAGGCGGTATTCATGAACCCGGCTTGCAGCCGCGAGCAGATCGACGCCTTTATCGACCACATTCGCGGCTGAGGATCGGCCCGGCGCTGACAAGCAGACAACAAAACGGCGGGTTCAACCCGCCGTTTTTTTACTGCCCTTGTGAGTGGTTACTGCTTCTGCAGCTTCGTCACCGTGAGCTTTCCAGCCGGACTTTCGGCGTGGAAGCTCACCGCATCCCCGACCTTGAACCCTTCCATCAGGGCGGGATCGGCCACCTGGAAGACCATGGTCATGGGGGGCATCTTGAGGTTCGCGATGGCCTCGTGCTTGATGCCTACCTTGCCGTTTTGCGTGTCGATACGGCTGATGACCCCCTTGGTCATCACCTTCTCCTCCATGCCATCCATGCCCTCCATCTGGCCCATCTCCCCCATCTGGCTCATGTCGTGCCCTTCGTGGTTCATCATCTCCTCGGCCTGCAGGCCGGTGTGGGTGGCGAGGCCCAATAGCAGGGTCAGCGTCAGCGTCTTGTAGTTCATGATGGTTTCCTTGTTTGTGTTGTCCGGTTGATCAGGGTGCAGTCGGGGTATCCGTCTGCGACGTCGTGTGTTCAAGGGTTTTCAGGGTGCGGCTGCGCCACAGGTAGTAGGCGGCGGGCAGCACCAGCAGGGTCAGCACCAGCGCCGTCACCATGCCGCCGATCATGGGGGCGGCGATTCGCTGCATCACCTCCGAGCCGGTGCCATGGCTCCACATGATGGGCAGAAGGCCGGCGATGATGGTGACCACCGTCATCATCTTGGGGCGCAGGCGCAGGGCGGCGCCGTGAATGACCGCCTGGTGCAGGCCGGCCTTGTCCGGTTTGCCGCTGGCCACCAGATCGTCCCAGGCGTGGTTGAGGTAGACCAGCATCAGCACCCCCGTCTCCACGGCCACCCCGGCCAGGGCGATGAAGCCGACGCCGACGCCCACCGAGAGGTTGAAGTCGAGCAGCCAGACGGCCCAGATCCCCCCGACCACCGCCAGCGGCAGGGTGGTGAGGATGAGCAGCACCTCCTGGAAGCGGTGAAACGCGAGATAGAGCAGCAGCACGATAATGGCGAGGGTCAGGGGCACCACGTAGGTGAGGCGCTCCATGGCCCGCTCCATGTATTCGTACTGACCTGACCAGGTGAGGGCGTAACCCGGTGGCAGCACCAGCTGCTTGTCCACCTCGGCCTTGGCCTCTGCCACAAAGGAGCCGATGTCGCGGCCACGGATGTCCACGTAGACCCAGCCGTTGAGGCGTGCGTTTTCGCTGCGCAGCATGGGCGCCTCGTCGCTGATGTAGACCCGGGCCACGTCCGCCAGGGCGATCCGCTCACCCTTGGGGGTGACCAGGGGCAGCAGTTCGAGGCTGGCCACCGAATCGCGATAGCTCTGGGGATAGCGCAGGTTGATGGGGTAACGTTCGCGCCCCTCAATGGTCTGCCCCACGTCCATGCCGCCCACCGCGGTGGCGAGCACCGCCTGCACGTCGGCGATGTTGAGGCCGTAGCGGGCCGCCTTGAGCCGATCGATATCCACCTTGACGTAGCGACCGCCCGCCACCCGCTCGGCGTAGACGGAGGCAGCGCCTTCCACCTTGCCGACAATTTGCTCGAGTTGCTGGCCAATCTGCTGGACCACCTTGAGGTCGGGGCCGGCGATCTTGATCCCCACCGGGGTCTTGATGCCGGTGGCCAGCATGTCGATACGGGTCTTGATGGGGGGCACCCAGGCGTTGGTGAGGCCGGGGAAGCGGATGAGGGAGTCGAGCTCTTCTTTCAGCTTCTCCGGGGTCATGCCGGGACGCCACTGATCGCGGGGCTTGAGCTGGATGCTGGTCTCCATCATCACCAGATCCGCCGGGTCGGTGGCCGAGTCGGCGCGCCCCGCCTTGCCGAACACGTTCTGTACCTCGGGCACGGTGCGGATGAGTTTGTCGGTCTGCTGCAAAATCTCCCGCGCCTTGCCCACCGAGATGTTGGTCGCCGTGGTGGGCATGTACATGATGTCCCCCTCATCGAGCGGCGGTATGAACTCGGAGCCCAGGTGCTGGAGCGGCCAGAAACCCGCGACCGTGACCACCAGGGCGGCGGCGAGGGTGGTCTTGGGGCGGGCCAGCACGGCATTGAGCAGGGGCACATAGGCCTGGCTCAAGCCACGGTTGAGGGGGTTGGCCTGCTCGGGCAATACCTTGCCGCGGATAAAATAGCCCATGATGACCGGCACCAGCGTGATGGCGAGCGCGGCGGCGGCGGCCATGGCGTAGGTCTTGGTGTAGGCCAGCGGGTGGAACATCCGTCCCTCCTGCGCCTCCAGGGCAAACACCGGCAGGAAGCTCATGGTGATGATGAGCAGGGAGAAGAAAATCGCCGGCCCCACCTCGATGCTCGCCTCCGTGATGATCCGCCAGCGGTTCTTGTCGGTGAGCGCCTCCCGCTCCATGTGCTTGTGGACGTTCTCTATCATCACGATGGCGCCGTCCACCATGGCGCCGATGGCGATGGCGATGCCCCCCAGCGACATGATGTTGGCGTTGATCCCCTGCAGGTGCATCACGATAAAGGCGGTCAAAATCGCGATAGGGAGGGTGATGACCACCACCAGCGACGAGCGCAGGTGGAACAGGAAGGCGAGACACACCAGCACCACCACGGCGAACTCCTCCACCAGCTTGGCGGAGAGGTTGTCGATGGCGCGCTGGATAAGGTCGGATCGATCGTACACGGTGACGATCTCCACCCCGTCGGGCAGGCTGGATTTGAGCTCGGCCAGCCGTGCCTTGACCCCGTCGATGGTGTGCTGGGCATTCTCGCCAAAACGCATGACGATGATGCCGCCCACCACTTCCCCTTCGCCGTTGAGCTCGGCGATACCGCGCCGGCTCTGGGGACCGGTCACCACGTCGGCCACGTCACCCAGCAGCAGGGGGGCGCCCCGCACATTGGTGCCGAGCGGGATCTGCTTCAGATCCTCGACGCTCTTGAGGTAGCCATTCGAACGAACCATGTACTCCGCTTCCGCCATCTCGATGACGGAGGCGCCGGTCTCCTGGTTGCCCTGCTTGATGGCGGTCTCGATGAGGGAGAGCGGAATGCCGTAGGCCCGCAGCTTGTCCGGATCGACCCGCACCTGGTACTGGCGCACCATGCCGCCCACAGTGGCGACTTCGGATACGCCGTTCACCGTCTGCAGCTCGTATTTCAGAAACCAGTTCTGCAGTGACGTGAGCTCGCTGAGATCGTGCTTGCCGCTCTTGTCCACCAGGGCGTACTGGTAGACCCAGCCCACCCCGGTGGCGTCCGGCCCGAGCTGGGGCTGGGCCCCGGCGGGCAGATTGGGGGCCACCTGGCTCAGATACTCCAGCACCCGGGCGCGGGCCCAGTAGAGGTCGGTGTCGTCGTCAAACAGCACATAGACGAAGGAGTCGCCGAAGAAGGAGTAGCCGCGCACCGTGGTGGCCCCCGGCACCGCCAGCATGGCGGTGGTGAGGGGGTAGGTCACCTGATCCTCCACCACCTGGGGCGCCTGGCCCGGGTAGGAGGTCTTGATGATCACCTGGACGTCGGAGAGATCCGGCAGGGCGTCCACCGGGGTCTGCTTGACCGACCAGAGGCCCCAGGCGGTGAGCATGACGGTCAGCAGCAGCACCAGGAAGCGGTTGCCGACGGACCAGCGAATGATGGCAGGGATCATGACTGGGCTCCTCTCATTCGGTGGGCTGGCAGCCGATTGGGTTTGTGCTCAATGCAGCGAAGCATGGCCGGGATCATGATTTATCCCCCATCTGGTGCTGGCTGTGATCCATGCCTTCCATGCCTGGCATCTCGCCCTTGGCCTCTTTCATCGGCTCGTCTGCTGCCGGTTTGTCTTCCACATGGATCTGGATGATGCGGTACTCGTCCCCCTCCTGCTCCACCTGCAGATGCAGGGTCTGATCCGGTTTCAGCTGGCTGATGTCCACGCCGTCGGCCACGGTGAAGTCCATCTCCATGGCGGGCCACTGCCACTCGGGAATGGGCTGGTGAGAGATGCCGAGGGTACGCCCGGCGAGATCGATGTTCTGCACCTGGCCCTGGGTCCACACCTGCATGGGACGCACCGCCGTCATGCGCTGGAAGTCCGAATCGATGGCCGATTCTGAGTCGAGCAGGAACTGGGCCGAGCTGACGATGCTGTCACCGGCTTCGACCCCCTCCTGGATGGCGACCTTGTCACCAAACTGGGGGCCCAGGGTGACGGCCACCGACTTGAAGTTGCCATCTCCCAGCGCCAGCACCAGCCGGTCCTGGCTGCCGGTGCGGATCACCGCTTCGCTCGGCACCACCAGGCGGGGTTCCCCCTTGCCGGTGCCGATGCTCACCTTGGCGAACATGTTGGGTTTCAGGAACTCGTCCGGGTTGTCGAAGCGCAGGCGGACCCGCAGGGTGCGGGTACTGGCATCGAGCGTCGGGTAGAGGTAGTCCACCCGACCCTGCCAGCGGCGGCCCGGGGCATAGTCCAGGGTCATGGTGACCGGATCGCCGACCTTGATCTGGGCGGCCTGGCGCTCGAACACCTCGGCGCTCACCCACACCTGCTTGAGGGTACTGATGTTGAAGAGGGGGGCGGCGGGCTCCACATACTGGCCTTCACGCACCTTGAGCTCGGAGACATAGCCGCTGCTCGGGGCATAGATGCGCACCGTCTCCTGCACCTTGCGGGTGCGCTTGAGGGCCGCTATCTGATCCGCCGGTACCTGCAGGGACTTGAGCTTGCCTTCGGCGGCGCGCAGCAGCAGCGGGTTGGTGGTATTGAGCGCCAGCAGGTACTCGTGCTGGGCGTTCACCAGATCCGGGGCGTAGAGATCGTAGATGAAGCTGCCCCTGGCCACCTGCTGCCCCTCGTTCTTGATGGCGAGGTTGCGGATCCAGCCCGCCATCCGGGAGTTGATGGCTTCGAGGCGCTCCTCGTCATATCCCACATAGCCCACCGTCTCGATCTGCTGGTGGACGGGCAGTTTTTCCACCTTGGCCAGCCGCACCCCCAGGTTCTGCTGGATCTCGGGGCTGATGGTAACGGTGCCCGGCGAGCCGCCCTGTTTCTCTTCATAGACGGGGATGAAGTCCATCCCCATGTTGTCCTTGGCGGGGGCATCGCGCTTGTCGCGGGGATCCATGGGATTGACCCAGTAGAGGGGGGCCTTCTCCTTGGCGGTAGTAGCGCCGCCCATCTTGGTGGCGGCCCAGTAACCGCCGCCAGCCCCGAGGACGAGCATCAGAGTCGACAGGATCAGGGTCTTGTTCATCGCAGGCCTCCGGCACGAGTCGAACGGGAGGCGCGGGCGCCGGCAACGGCGAAAATCTTGGCTGATGACATGGTTACATCTTCTCTTCTATCAGGCCGCCTGACCGGGTTCCTGCATGAGCGTCGTGTCCAGGGGCGGGGCAGAGGCGTTATTCACGCACCTGCGTCACGCAACACTCGAATCACAGCGAACGGGTTGGGCGGCAAACGGAGCACTGCCGACGAGTCGGCCGGTGCACGGCACTTGTTGCAATGGCGAACCATTGCCCAGGCTGGGGTAGAAGAGGTTTCTAATGGCGCAGCACAGAGAGCATCAGATGCCGTCTGGGCCAGGAGGGGGGATGGGTACCGCGCAGGCGCAGGAAGGGATCCCTCAGCCAGTTGTCGAGCAGGGAGCCGACATGCCACGAAGAGGGGAGCAGCAGCAGGGGGATCAGCAGCAGTGACAACAGCATGCCGAGCAGGGGCGGGGCATTGGCCGCACCGGAGAAGCTGGCCTGCATCTGGCATTCCTCCCCAGACGGGGCACTCTGGCTCATGGTGCCCGAATGGCAGGAGAGGGGAATTGTGTCGGCCTGGCCATGGTTCATGGCGGCGTGCTGCACAGGCGGGCTCTCGTGCAGCGCATGAGACAAGGGGGAGGATGCCGGAAGGGCATCCTGGGTCTCACCCGGGAGGGCGGTGGCCGCGCCATGCCAGCTGATGCACAGGGTCAGATTGCAGACGAGCACCAGCGCCAGCAATAGCCGGGCGATGAACGTGGTGGGCAATCTCGATGAGAGCATGGGTGGCTTCCCTGTGACGGATGGGCCGAATCTAAACCTTGCCGAAAGGAGAAGGTCAAGGCCTGGCAAGCGCCGTCTGCCTGGGAATTGACATGGATTAAGAAAGGGCGGGGCAGTGAACAGAAAAAGCCCCCGCATGGGCGGGGGCAGGGTCTTTTGGCGAGGGCTAGCCTAGCGTGGGGATCAGGCGAAGCAGGTCCAGATGGGGGCGTGATCCGAGGGCTTGTCGATGCCGCGCAGCTCGTAGTCGATGCCGGTCTCGGTCACTTTGTCCTTGAGGGCGTCGGAGGCCATGATGAGGTCGATGCGCAGGCCCCGGTTCTCGTCAAAGCCCCTGGAGCGGTAGTCGAACCAGGAGAAGCGCTCGCACTCGGTGGGGTTGGCGGCGCGGAAGGTGTCGGTCAACCCGAAGCCTTTCAGGCGCTCCATCCATTCACGCTCGATGGGCAGGAAGGAGCACTTGCCATCCCGCAGCCAGCGCTTGCGGTTCGCCTCGCCGATGCCGATGTCGAGATCCGTGGGGGAGATGTTCATATCCCCGATCAGCGCTATCTGGTCGTCCGGGGTGTGGTGGGTCTCGAGGTAGTGCTGCAGGTCTTCATAGAACTTCTGCTTGGCCGGGAACTTGGTCTCGTGATCCTGGCTCTCCCCCTGGGGGAAGTAGCCGTTCATCACCTTGATGACGGAGCCGTCTTCCCGCTTGAAGCTGGCCATGATCATGCGGCGCTGGGCATCTTCCGGATCGGTGGGGAAACCCTTTTGCACCTCGATGGGAGCCTGCTTGCTCATGATGGCGACCCCGTAATGCCCCTTCTGGCCGTGGAAGACCACGTGGTAGCCCATGGCCTCCACATCCGCGACCGGGAAGGCTTCGTCGTGCACCTTGATCTCCTGCAGGCCGATCACGTCCGGCTGGTGCTTGTCGATAAGGGCTTGCAACTGATGAAGACGGGCGCGCAGGCCATTGATATTGAAAGAGATGATCTTCATGTTCGGGGTGCTCATGTCGTTTTTGTTCGTCGCTTATTGGACTAGGAATCCGCGATGGATGCAAGTTCGGGGGCTGTGACTGGCGCAGCGGCTCGGTAATCTGTTCACGATCTGTCGCGAGAGTCTGTCAGCAAGGTGACGCGCAGCAGAGGAGCCTGAGTGCATATGTATACATGGAAGCGCCTGGCGACACATAAGCGAGCAGCACATGAGCCTTGGAAGCGGCTTCCCAGCAAGATCGTGGACAGGTTTCTAGCGGGTCATCTTCTTGACAAACACCACCACGAACAGTGCCAGCGTGAAGCTGCCGGTAAAGGCTTCGAAGGCGGCGAAGATCCGCGACAACCCCACCGGGGTGAAGTCCCCATACCCCAGCGTGGTGAAGGTCACCACGCTGTAGTAGAGGCACTCCATCAGGAAGATGGCGTTCTGCTCCAGAGGAGCGTCCGGGCGATAGATGAGGTGGGTGCCCGCGAAGTTGAGGCCGCAGAAGAAGTAAAAAATGCTGCAGATGACGATGAGCAGCAGGGAGAAGAGCACCACCCGCATGGGGGCCTCGCCGTAACCGCAGAAGAGATCCACTATCCAGGAGGCGAAGCGGCGGTAGGACCAGAACGGCATCTGCAGGCGGCGCATGGTGAGCTCCTGCTGGATGTAGCGACCGGACATGGTGAAGATGCCCTGGGCCTCCGAGGCCTTGCGCAGATCCCGGTAGGTTTCCTCCGCCTCCTTGAACCAGACGCGGGCCTGCGCCGGGTCCCACTCGCGGCGCCCCTTTCTGTCCTGCATCAGCCGCTTGCCAGTCTCCAGGTTGTCGAGGCGGGTGTTCTTCCAGCGGATGCCGAGCAGGTTGACGTCGTCGAGGGTAGCGCAGTGGAGGTTCGCTTCGCTCAGATCGGCCTTCATCAGGCTGCCGCCCTTGATGCGAATGCCGTAGAGATGGGCCCCCCGCAGGTTGGCGCGATAGAGGTTGCACTGCTCCAGCAAGAATCCCTCCGGACCCTGCCTGTTCACCAGGTTGAGATCCGCCAGCTCGGCGCGGGCCAGTTGCAGGCCGTGGCACAGGCCCCCCTGGCGCACATAGCGCTCCAGCGCCTGGGCGGTATCAGGGGTGTTGTGGGCCGCAGCGGGGTCGTGCCAGCGGCAGAGATCATGATCCCCTGCCTCTTCGGTGCAGTGGCGGCCATCGGCCACCAGGTATCGGCACATTGCCATGGTGTTGCCCCTTCCTTCCCTGAGTCAGTATCAGCATAGGTGAGGGGAGGAGGGGGGATATCAGCTGTGCTGATGATATTCCTGGCGCAGCTTGCGAAAACGTTCCTGCTGGGCGGGGTTGAGGGGGATGCCCTCCAGCACCTCCAGGGTCTCCTTGCACTCGGTGCCAAACTCCGGGCTCTTGCGGTTCTTCTGCATGAGTTGCAGCAGCACCTGGATCTTGTTGAGGGCGGCGCCGGTATTGGCGGGCGCCCGGCGCAGGGCCTCGCGAAAGTGGCCGAGGGCCTGCTCCAGCTCCCCGGCCTGATAGGCCTTGATGCCCAGATCGTTGAGCTGCTGATAGCGCTGGCGCCGCTCCTGCACCGTCTTGTCATCCCGGGTCACCTGGATGCAGGTGGTGAGCAGCCGATCCTCATCCTCCGCCAGCAGGGATTGCAGGCTCTCGGCGTACTCGAACTCCCCGAGCTGATAGAGGGCGAGTATGGTCTCGCCAAGGAGGGCCGGAGGCATGGTGGCGGGCTCGTCCAGCCAGTTCTGGTTGGCGCGATAGAGCATCTTCTTGCCCTTTAGCAGCTCCCCCAGGGCGATGCGCACCCGGGCCTGGCAGATCTGCTCGAACACCGGGTAGTTGAACTCCGACATCATCAGGGAGTCGCGGATGCGCGACAGGGCGGAGTTCACCTGCTTTTGCAGGTTGGCGATGTGGTAGCCGTCGTTGCTGTTGAGGGCATAGAGGGTAAGGGTCTGGATATAGGCCCCGAGATAATGCGGCGTGCGGTGGATCGAGTTGCGCGACAAATCGATGAGGGCGAGCAGCACGTCCTTGGCCTGGGCGTAGTCGTGCCGTTGCAGGCACACTTCCGCCAGACGGCGGGAGAGCTGCACCGATTGGGGAGAGATGTCCACCGCCCGGCGCAGCTCCTGCTGGGCCTGCTCGTCATTGCCCAGCGCCAGCAGGGACTCCGCGAGCCAGAGGTAAGCCTCCACCATCAGGGGGGTGTGTTTCAGGGTGGCTTGCAGGTGGCTTACCGCCTCCTCGTGCAGACCCAGGGTATGGCACGCCTTGCCCAGGGTGAGGCGAGCCCAGCTGTTCTCCTGCCCCGCCAGCAGCTGGCGCATCAGGCTGCGGGCCTCCTTGGCCTGGCCCAGCTTGAGCTGGGTGTCGGCCTGCAGGCAGCGGCAGAAGTTGGCAAAGCGTGGCACCGCGTCCGCCTGTTTGGCACAGGCCTCCACCAGGGCGGGCAGATCGTCCCGGGTGAGGGCGCTGAAGACGCTCTCCAGTGCCTGGCGACGGGCGAGGGCGCGTTTGAGGCGAAACGAGAACTGCTCCTGGGAGAAGGGCTTCATCAGGTATTCGTCGGGCTCGGCTTCCAGCGCGCTCAGCACCATGGCGCGGGAGCCGTCGCTGCTGACCATGATCACCACGCTTTGGGGCGGAATGAGTTGCTGATCCCGCAGGCTTTCCAGCAACTGGCGGCCGTTCTCGCCCGCCCCCAGCTCATAGTCGAGCAGATAGATGTCGAAGCTCTCTTTCTGGCAGCGGCGGCGCGCCTCGTCGGCGGAGTTGGTGTAGGTGATGCGGTTGATGCCGATGTTGATCAGCATCGCCTTCATCATCATCTGGAAGGAACGCTGTTCGTTGACCAGCAGGATGCGCTTGGGCTTGGGCTGGGGTTTTTTCTCGGGTACGGAGTCCGGTGTCTGCATCTGTCTGGCATCAAGGCGCTACGGGCTGGTGGGAGAAGTGTGCCACCAAAGTCCGCAGGCAGGCAATTGCACATGGGGAGGCCTCCCGGTTTTTCCCGCAGACCTTGGGTGAAAAAAAGGGTGTCTTGCCTTTGATCCCGGTCAAGGGAAGGCGAGTTGGCACTGGCAGGCGCTGTCCCGGTTTTTAGACTTGAAGAGCGTCAGCATGCGGGAGGCAACAGAGGGCAGGGTGCCCGTCTGCTCCCTTGCCCGCTCACAAGGAGGGATCAGATGAGTTTGCTACCGAGTCGCACCAGCCTGTTTGATGACCTGTTCCACGACATGGCCTCCGGCTTCTACATCCGCCCCCTGCACGGGGACCCGTTGCCCAGCCAGATCAAGCTGGATCTGCGGGAGAGCGGGGATGACTACCTGCTGCAGGCGGAATTGCCCGGGGTGGCGAAGGAGGACATCCACGTGGACGTGCACGGCAAGCTGGTGACCCTGAAGGCGGAGATCCGCCAGTTTGACAGCCAGAACAAGGATGAACGGGCCCTGCGCAGCGAGCGCTATTATGGCAGCGTGTCGCGCAGCGTCGAGCTGCCGGTGGAGGTGTCGCCAGAGCAGGTGAGCGCCCGCTTTGACAACGGCATCCTCACCCTGCGCCTGCCCAAGCAGGCGGCCAGCCCCGCGCCCCACCGCATCCCCATCGAATAGGCGGTCAGTGAACGAGGCCCCGCACTGCGGGGCCTCGTCATTCAGGGCTGCTTGCGCACCAGATAGGGGGCAAACTCGGGGGTGTGGCTGGCGGCAAAGCCCGTGGCGGTCTTCTCGATGAGATAGACCGCCAGCTTGTGCTCCCTGGCAAAGGCCATCGCCCGCTCGGGGCCCATCACCATGAGGGCGGTGTCGAGGGCATCGGCCTCCAGGGCCGTGGGGGTGATGACGGTGGCGGAGACCAGCTTGTGGGTCACGGGCTCGCCGGTGGCGGGATCGATGATGTGGGAGTAGCGCTTGCCGTCGAGCTCGTAATAGTTGCGATAGCTGCCAGCGGTGCTCACCGCCATGCCGTTCGGGGTCACCACATCCTCGATGGCGCCCGGTCTGTCCGAGGGCTCGACGATGGCCACCCGCCAGGGATTGCCCTTGTCGTTGTGCCCCTTGCTGCGCACCGCCCCCGCCACCTCGATGAGGTAGTTGTGGACCCCTTTTTGCTCCAGCAGCCCGGCTATCTCGTCGGAGGCCGCACCCTCGCCCAGGGTGGAGAGATCCAGATAGAGATCTGGGATGGCCTTGCCGAGCAGGAAGTGATCCCCCTCGGGGGTCAGGGTGAGCTTGTCGATGCCGACCCGCTCCCGCGCCTTGGCGATCTGCTCTGCGCCGGGCCGCCTGACCGGGCGCTTGTCCGGCCCGAATCCCCACAGATTGACCAGGGGGCCCACGGTGACATCGAGAACCCCCCGGGTGAGGTGCCCGGCGTCAATCCCCTGTTGCACAATCTTCGCCATGGTGGCCGGTATGACCTGGGGGGGCTGCCCCGTTCCCTGATTGAAGCGGGAGATGATGGAGCCCGGATCATAGGTGGAGATCTCCTTGTTCAGGCGTGCCAGCAGCGCCTCCACCTCCTGTTGCAGTGCCCCCTGTCCGCCGGGGAAGGGGTCGCTCAGGGTCACCGCATAATAGGTGCCCATGGTATTGCCCTGGATGCGGGTCTGGGTCGGGGCCGGCTGGCAGGCGCCAAGCAGCAGGATCAGGGAGAGCAGCAGGGTGCGCGCCAGCGCAGGCGCAAAGGGGAACTTCATCTCTCATTCTCGCGGGAGTCATCGACGGGGGAGCAGCTTAGCCAACGGCTGCGGTGTTGGCGAGTGGCCGTGGGCGGGAAGGCCGCAAATAATTAAGCGGGACGGGGATGTGAGCAACCCGCTTTGGGCCCGGGGTCGGGAGAAAAGAAGTGACCGGGCCCTCAGGCTGGCCCAAAAGCGGTCGTCCTTCGGTGACATTTGAATATAATGAAGATCGATCCTGACAGCATCTTTGCGGGTCGCGCCCACGGGGGCGAGATGCCTGTGCTGTCATCCTTCGTCAATCAAAGGAGAAAATGATGAAAAAGGTGTTAACCCTGCTGCTTCTTGGCTCCCTCGCCACCCCGGTCCTGGCCGACGAGTGCGCACTGGTGATCGAAGGCAATGACGCCATGCAGTTCAACCAGACGGCGATGAGCGTGCCGGCCACCTGCAAGGAGGTGACGGTGACCCTCAATCACACGGGCAAACTGCCGGTGGCCAACATGGGCCATAACTGGGTGCTGGCCAACACCGCCGACTATCAGGCCATCGCCACCGCCGGCATGAGCGCCGGGGTCGATCACGACTACCTGCCCAAGGATGACCCCAGGATCCTGGCCCACACCAAGCTGGTGGGGGGCGGCGAGAGCACCAGCGTTACCTTCAAGACCGACGGCCTGGCGGGCAAGGATCTCACCTTCTTCTGCTCCTTCCCGGGCCACTTCGCCCTGATGAAGGGCAGCTTCAAGGTGGGGTAGTGCCAAGGGTCGTGTCGCCGCCAGTACAAGCAAAAGCCGGGAGGGTCCCGGCTTTTTTGTCTTCGCTTGCGCTGCGTCGCGGTGCTTTCATGATCTGGCCTGGGGTGGCAAGGAGATGACCGGCGTAGAATAGGCCGCAAATGGGCCAGTGGCCCGCCTACGCCCCTTCGGAAAAGAGAGCATGAACGCAGTGAAATGGATGCTTGGCTGTTGCCTTATGCTGTTGTGCGCCATGGCGCTGGCCGCCGAGCCCCCGGTGAAGAAGAGCCGGAGCGGCATCTGCCACCCCAAGGGCGGCACCTACTACAGCCGCACCAAGCACTATACCCCCTATGACACCATGCAGGCCTGCCTCGACAGCGGGGGCCGTGCCCCCGGCGTTAAACGGCGGCCTGCTTGGGCTGCAGGGTAAAGAAGGCGAGGGTGGTCTTCTTGCCGCACTCGAAGCGGATGCTCTCCTCCCCCTGCACCACCAGGGTCTCGCCCGGTGCGACCTGTTGCCCCTGCACGGTGAGCTGGCCCTCCAGCAGGTGGCAGAGGTAGCACTTGTCCGCCTCCAGGGTGAGGCTGAGGGGGAAGGGCAGGTTCAGCACCCGCACGTTGGCGCTGATGCGCGCCGGGTGGTAGATGAGCCCGAGATCCGTCACCTCTTTTTTCAGCAGATCGCAGCGGGTCTCGTCATCCCCGCTGAAGTGGGCCGCCTCGAAGGTGGCGTAGGGGTGGCCGTTGAGCACGAAACCGGCACCGCTGACGGGCAGCAGGATGCGCTGGTAGCCGGGAAAGCGGGAGAAACTCCCCGCTTCCTTGATGGGGGCCGAGCTCAGCCGATAGTCAAAGTCGAGCTTGTCCAGGGTCGAACCAGGGGGGGAGATCAGGATCTGGGCCGTGGTGCCCTGCCTGTTCTTCCAGGGCATTTTCAACTGGTCGGACTCTTTAATCAGGGTGATCACGATGGCGCCTCGGCGGGAAGGGGAGAGTGGGGCCAGTGATACCATCTCCGGGAGTGGCTCACAAGGCGCCGCCAGCGCAGGCCGCGCTGGTTGACCACAAATCAGGCAGCGGCCCCCCTGACGCTGACCCTAATCGGTCGACTCAAGCCCTTTTTCTATCTTGTCCAGCAGTTGCTGCAACTGCGCTATCTCCGCCGGCGTCAGCAAAGAACACAGCCGTTCGTCGAGCCGTGCAGCCTCCTGCTCCCCCTGGCTGACCCGCTCGCAGGCCAGCGGGGTCAAGGCCAGACAGATGCTGCGTCTGTCAGTGGGATGGGGCCGCTTCTCGATGAGCCCCTGTTTCTCCATTTCCTGCAGCAGGCGCGTCACCTGCGCCTTGTCGCGGCCCGACCGCTGCGCGATGAGCTGCGGCGTGGCGGGATCCAGTGCATGGATCAGTTGCAGCACCTTGTAATGGAGGGGGCTAAGGGCGACCTGCTGTGCCCGGAAATGCTGCGTCATGGCGATTTTGTACTGATCGAGGATCCGGAAGAGGCGGTTTGACAACTTCATGGTTGATAAAGTCAACTTAAAGGGGTTTAATTGATTTTATCAACCATATGGGCAAAAGCCCAGCCCGAGAGGAGATGAAAGATGCCACACACCTATCGTGTACAGGTCCAGGCGCTGGACCGCGAGGTGCCCCCGTTGCAGTTCGACTGCCAGAATCACGACGACATCTTTGCCATCCTAGCGCTCAGCAAGGGGAAGCTGGCCATGTCGGAGCAGGAACATCAGGCGTTTATCGTCGGGTTGAAGCTGTTTGGCGAAGTCATGATGCAGCATCGCAAAGAGGAGCTGTTCAAGGGGTTTCTCCCCCATTTCAAGCAATTCATGGGGCAACTGAAACGCACCGCCAGGGGAGAGGAGGCCGTGGTCGCCCCTTCCGAGTGACCCTGCCCTGACCCCAAGGGCGAGTGCTCCCGCCAGCATGCCTGATGCAAAGGAAACCCCGAGGTTGTGATCCCGGTGCTGTCAAAGCGGCGACGGCCCGCTACACTGGCTGCTCGTTTCACGGAGGACCCATGACCCACAAGATCATTCTGGATACCGATCCCGGCATCGACGATGCCATGGCCATTCTGTTTGCCGAGGCGCACCCTGCCATCGAATTGCTCGCCATCACCACGGTGTTTGGCAATGCCACCATCGAAAACGGCACCCGCAACGCCCTCTGGCTCAAGCAAAAATATGGCATGAAGGCAGATGTAGCCCAGGGCGCCGCCGCGCCGCTGCTGCGCGAGCCCGTGGGCCCGACGACGGTGGTGCACGGCCCGAGCGGGTTTGGCGACGTCCAGGCGGGGGAGGTGACCCTCATCCCGGATCCCCGCCCGGCCTGGCAATACATCGTCGAGACGGTGAAGGCCCATCCCGGCGAGATCACGCTAGTGACCATCGGGCCCCTCACCAACCTGGCGCTGGCGCTCGAGGCGGCCCCCGAGGTAGCCGCCCTGGTGAAAGAAGTGGTCGTGATGGGCGGCGCCTTTGGCGTCAACGGCCATCGCGGCAACGTGACCCCCTATGCCGAGGCCAATATCCACGACGATCCCGATGCGGCAGACCGGGTCTTCACCGCCCCCTGGCCCCTGGTGATCATCGGGCTCGACGTCACCCAGCAGAGCATCTTCACCGCCGACTATCTGGATGCCCTGCGGGACGATGCGGGGGAGCCGGGCCGCTTCCTGTGGGATGTCAGCCGCTTCTACCTGCGCTTCTATTCCGAGCGCATCGGCATGGCGGGGTGCCATGTGCACGATCCCTCCGCCATCGCCTATGTGATCGATCCTGCGCTGTTCACCCTGCGCAAGGGGCCGGTTCGGGTCATCACCGAGGGGCCCGCGATCGGCCATACCCTGCAAAAGTTTGACGACACCCGCCATCCCCATGACGAGTGGGCCGACTGCCCGGCCCAGCAGGTCGGGGTCGCGGTGCGGGATCAGGCCTTGCTCGCCCTCTATCGGGATACCCTGGTGGCCTGGGGCAAGGGGCGCCGATAAGGCCCGGCAGTGAGTGAAAGCGTGATGGCGGCCGGGTCATGGTGAGGCGCCCCCGGTTATACTGGCGAACATCGGGTTGACGGGAGGAAGACGCAATGGCCTGGTTGTCTCTGTTGGTGGCGATAGCCCTGATCGGGTGGTTGATGACGCTGGGGCGCGGCGCCCTGTTCGAGGTCCGGCTCGCGCCGGGCAAGGTGGTGGTGAAGCGGGGCTCGGTGCCGCCGCGCTTTGTGACCCAGGCGACCCAGATCCTGCACCATGAGCCGGTGCGCGGGCGCATCCTGGGCCTGCGGGACGGCAACGGGGTGAGGCTGGTCTTCTCCCGCTCCATCCCCGAGCCCGTGGCCCAGCGCCTGCGCAACATCTTCCCCTACGGGGATTACCGGGGGCTCCCCCCAAGCCCTGACGGGCGAAAATCACGCTGAGCGGTCGCCGTGGCGACCCTCATTTCCAGACGCCGGGCCCTGTGCCCGGCGTCTGCGTTTTCAGGGTTTCGCCAGGAGGCCCTGTTGCGGTCAGCGCGGCCCTTGCAAGGGCCTGATCGCCTCGACCAGAAAGTCGATGAAGGCGCGAGTCTGGGGTTTGAGGAAGCGGCCGCCACGAAACACCGCGTGGATCTCGTCCTGGCGATCTTCGTAGGGGGAGGCGAGCCACTCTGGCAGCAGCGGCAGCAGGGTGCCCTCGTCGATGCTTTGCTGCACCATCCAGCTCGACAGCAGCAGCACGCCGCACCCCGCGAGGGCGGCGCAGAGCAGGGGCGTGCCCCCGACCGAGGCAAGGTTGCCCTGCACCGCCACCTTCTCGCGCTCCGTGCCCTGCTGGAAGTACCAGTGCTGGCGCTGACGCCCATGGCCGCGAATGAGGCAGTTGTGGTGGGCCAGCTCGGCGGGATGGGCGGGTTCGCCATGGCGGGCCAGATAGGCGGGGGAGGCGACCAGCAGCGAGCGGTTGGTGAGCAGATGGCGAGTGTGCAGGCTGCTGTCGGCGGGTTTGCCGATGCGCACCGCCACGTCCACGTTCTCGGCATCGAGATCCACCATGCGGTTGTCCAGCGCAACCTCCAGGCGCACCCCGGGGTAGCGGGCGAGGAAGTCGGGCAGGCGGGGAGAGAGCCAGGACGCGCCGAAGCTCTCGAACACCGAGACCCGCAGCGGCCCCTCTGGCGCCACCGAGAGGGGTTGCAGGGATTGCACCAGCTGATCCGCCTCCTCCAGCAGGGGCAGGGAGCGGGCGAGAAAATAGGCGCCCTGCTCGGTCAGCACCAGTTGGCGGGTGCTGCGCTTGAAGAGCGGGATCCCGAGCTGCTGCTCCAGGGCGTCGATGGCACGGGTCACGGAGGAGGGGGCCTGGTTGAGGGCGCGGGCGGCACGGGAGAAACTGCCCGATTCCACCACCTGGGCCAGGATGCGGATGCGATCCAGCATGGATTCACCTTTGCGATAAACGCAAAACTGTTGCAGGTTATGACGATATTCTAATCAACAATGAAAAAGTGAACAATCGGCTCACCGCCCCATCCGGGGTCCATCACAGGAGTCTCGCCATGTCACACCGTATCCAGCTCGCCAACCAGGTGCCCGCCGCCGTCTCGGCCATGATGGGCCTTGAGTCCTACCTCGGGGGCACCGACATTCCCCTGTCGCTCAAGGAGCTCATCAAGTTGCGCGCCTCCATGATCAACGGCTGCGCCTACTGCATCGAGATGCACGCCGACGTGGCGATGAAGCACGGGGAGAGCGCCCAGCGTCTGCTGGCGCTGGCCGCCTGGCAGGAGTCGCCGCTGTTCGACGCCCGGGAGCGGGCGGTGCTGGCCCTGACCGACGAGGTGACCCTGATCGCCGACAAGGGGCTCACGGCGCAGACCTATGGGGCGGCGCTGGCCCAACTGGGGGAAACCCTGCTGGCCCAGTGTCTGGTGCAGGTGGTTACCATCAACGCCTGGAACCGGATCGCCGTGGCGACCCGGATGGAACATGATCACTCCTGACTCCGAGGGAGGGAGAGAAAACGATTGTCAACGGGCCCGCACAAGGGCCCGTTTTGTTACGAAGTGTGCCTTCTGACGCCAGGGGTTGCGACCGTTGTCGGGGGATGGGAAGTTAATCATACATTCGTTTGATTAATTATTTTTTTAATTTTCCCCGAAAAATACCCATCCAGATCAAGGTGTGGAAAAATGACCTGTGAGTCGAAAAGGGGCTGTATGGCTCTTTTTTGATCGCAATGGCGGGTTAAAAACAGACCAGATGGATCTTTTTGGTTAATTGGTGGTCACTTTTGGTGGCGCGAGAGATTAACGGAAGATGAATTGCCGCGGTGTAACTTGAATAAATTGGTCATTGTCAAGGGATTAACATCTGATACTGCTTTCCATCACCTTTTGAACATTTTTGGGATTAATTTTTCATGTTGTTCACATGCCGGTCTGATGCAATAAAATGCTGCATTTTTTTATACCAATAAGCCTTCAAAAGATGAGGACATTGCATGAGACTCTTTGATGTGAAGAGGGGCTTGGGCGCTTTGCTGCTGCTCGCGACCGCCAGCTTGCTGAGTGGCTGCGACATGGCACTGATGAGCCCCAAGGGGCAGGTCGGTATGGAGCAGAAGTCACTGATACTCACAGCACTCGGCTTGATGCTGATCGTGGTGGTGCCCGTGATTGTCATGGCGGTGGCGTTCGCCTACAAATACCGAGCGTCCAACACCAGTGCCACCTATGCGCCGGACTGGGCCCACTCCAACAAGATTGAGGCAGTCGTCTGGACTGTACCCGTCATCATCATCGTCATCCTGGCGGTGATCACCTGGAAAACTTCCCACTCCCTCGACCCCTACAAGCCGCTGGAATCGGACGTCAAACCGGTTCAGGTGGATGTCATTTCCCTGGACTGGAAGTGGTTGTTCGTCTATCCGGAGCTGGGCATTGCATCGGTCAACGAACTGGCCTTCCCGGTCAACACCCCGGTCAACTTCCGGGTGACCTCCGACACCGTGATGAACTCCTTCTTCATCCCGCAACTGGGCGGCCAGATCTACGCCATGGCCGGCATGCAGACCAAGCTGCACCTGATTGCCAACGAGGCGGGCGAGTACAAGGGCATCTCCGGCGGTTACAGCGGTGCCGGTTTCTCCGGCATGAAGTTCAAGGCCATCGCGACCCAGGACCAAGCCGGTTTCGACGCCTGGGTAGCCAAGGTGAAGGCCTCTTCCAAGGCCCTGAGCACCATGGATGAGTTCAATGCCCTGGCCAAGAAGAGCGAAAACCACCCGGTGGAGTACTTCGCCAGCGCCGATCCCAAGCTGTTCGTCAACATCATCAACAAGTTCATGGGCGGCATGTCCCATGGTGGTCACGCCACCCCGGCTGCGGGCTCTGCGGATCACGAGGGCATGAACCACGAGGCCATGAACCATGACGCCGCCCCGAAAGCGGGTGCCATGGACCACGAAGGGATGAACCATGAGGCCTCGCAAGAGGACGCCATGGAGAACCAGGCCATGAACCATGACGCCCATGCCGGACACATGGCCATGTCGGCCGACAAGAGTGTGAAAGCAGGATCCGAGGAATAATCGATGTTTGGAAAATTGACACTCGAGGCTATTCCGTACCATGAACCCATCATCATGGTCACGATAGCCGGTATCATTCTGGGGGGCCTGGCCATCGCCGGTCTCATCACTTACTACGGCAAGTGGCAATATCTGTGGAAAGAGTGGCTGACCTCGGTCGACCACAAACGCCTCGGTATCATGTATCTCATTCTGGGCATGGTCATGCTGCTGCGTGGCTTTGCCGACGCCGTGCTGATGCGTGGCCAGCAGGTCATCGCCTCCGGGGGTGGCGAAGGCTACCTGAACGCCCATCACTACGACCAGATTTTCACCGCCCACGGCGTCATCATGATCTTCTTCGTGGCCATGCCGCTGGTGATCGGTCTGATGAACATCGTGGTGCCGCTGCAAATCGGTGCCCGTGACGTGGCCTTCCCCTTCCTGAACAACCTGAGCTTCTGGTTCACCGCCGCGGCCGTGGTGCTGATCAACGTCTCCCTCGGGGTCGGTGAATTCGCCCAGACCGGCTGGCTGGCCTATCCGCCCTTGTCGGGGCTGGAGTTCAGTCCCGGGGTCGGGGTCGATTACTGGATATGGAGTCTGCAGATTTCGGGTCTGGGGACCCTGCTGACCGGCGTGAACTTCTTCGCCACCATCATCCGCATGCGTGCCCCTGGCATGACCATGATGCGCCTGCCGGTCTTCACCTGGACCGCCCTGTGTGCCAACATTCTGATCATCGCCTCCTTCCCGATCCTGACCGTCACCATCGCCCTGCTCACCGCAGACCGCTACCTGGGTACCCATTTCTTTACCAATGACATGGGTGGCAACATGATGATGTACATCAACCTGATCTGGGCCTGGGGTCACCCCGAGGTGTACATCCTGGTGCTGCCGGTGTTCGGGATCTTCTCCGAAGTGGTGGCGACCTTCTGCAAGAAGAAGCTGTTCGGTTACACCTCCCTGGTGTGGGCAACCGTGGCGATCACCGTGCTGTCGTTCATCGTCTGGCTGCACCACTTCTTCACCATGGGGTCCGGCGCCAACGTGAATGCCTTCTTCGGCATCACCACCATGATCATCTCCATCCCGACCGGGGTGAAGATCTTCAACTGGCTGTTCACCATGTACCGCGGTCGCATCGAGTTCACCTCGCCCATGCTGTGGACCGTCGGCTTCATCATCACCTTCACCGTGGGTGGCATGACCGGGGTACTGCTCTCCGTGCCGGCCGCCAACTTCGTGCTGCACAACAGCCTGTTCCTCATCGCCCACTTCCACAACGTCATCATCGGCGGCGTGGTGTTCGGCTGCTTCGCCGGTATCACCTACTGGTTCCCGAAAGCGTTCGGCTTCAAGCTGGATGACGTCTGGGGCAAGCGTGCCTTCTGGTGCTGGATCACCGGCTTCTTCGTGGCCTTCATGCCGCTCTACGTGCTGGGCTTCATGGGCATGACCCGTCGTGTCAGCCAGAACATCGATCCCGAGTTCCACGGCTGGCTGGTGGTCGCCGCCTGCGGCGCCGGTCTGATTGCCCTGGGCGTGCTGTGCCAGGTCATCCAGATCGTGGTCAGCATCCGCGACCGCGAGAAGAACCGCGACCTGACCGGCGATCCCTGGGGTGGCCGTACCCTGGAGTGGGCGACGTCCTCTCCGCCGCCGTTCTACAACTTCGCCATCGAGCCGAAGGTCACCGGTCTGGACGCCTTCTGGGAAGCCAAGGCTGACGGCAGCGCTTACAAGAAGCCTGCCCAGTATGCCCCCATCCACATGCCGAAGAACTCCGGTGCCGGTGTCATCATCGCCGCCTTCAGCGTGGTGTTCGGCTTTGCCATGATCTGGCACATCTGGTGGATGGCCATCGCCGGCTTCATCGGCATGATCGCCACCTGGATCATCCACAGCTTCAACGACGATGTGGACTACTACGTACAGGTTGACGAGATCGAGCGCATCGAAGGTCAGCATTTCGACAACATCAACAAGGTGGCTTAATTCCATGGCGACTGACGTACTACATCACTCTCACGGTGCCCATGAGGATGGGCACCACGATGCCGGTGCCACCAAGGTATTCGGTTTCTGGATCTACCTGATGAGTGACTGCATCCTGTTCGCGACCCTGTTCGCGACCTATGCGGTCCTGGTCAACGGCACTGCCGGCGGCCCCACCGGCAAGGACATCTTCGAACTGCCGTTCGTGTTCGCCGAAACCATGCTGCTGCTGCTGAGCTCCATCACCTTCGGGTTCGGCATGCTGGCCATGAACAAGAACAAGGTCGCGGCGGTCAACACCTGGCTGTTCGTCACCTTCCTGCTGGGTGCCGGCTTCATCGCGATGGAAATCTACGAGTTCCATCACCTGATCGTGCACGAGGCGGGCCCGGATCGCAGCGGCTTCCTCTCTGCCTTCTTCACCCTGGTGGGGACCCACGGTATCCACGTGACCAGCGGCCTTGTCTGGATCATCGTGATGATGGTGTCGATCACCAAGAAGGGGCTGACCGAGCGCAACCGCACTCGCCTGATGTGCCTGAGCCTGTTCTGGCACTTCCTCGACGTGGTATGGATCTGCGTCTTCACCGTGGTCTATCTGATGGGGGTCATGTAAATGAGTCATTCCGTTGACAATCACGGCGCCAGCCACGGCAGCGTCAAGTCCTACATGATCGGCTTCGTGCTGTCACTCATCCTGACCGCCGTGCCGTTCTGGATGGTGATGGACGGCTCCGCCTCCCACGCCGTGGTGCTCGGCACCGTGGTGGCCATGGCGGTGGTGCAGATCTTCGTACACCTGGTCTACTTCCTGCACATGAACACCTCCTCCGAGGAGCGCTGGAACCTGGTGGCACTGGTCTTTACCGTGCTCATCATCGCCATCGTGGTCGTGGGTTCCCTGTGGATCATGTACAACCTCAACATCAACATGATGGTTCACTGAGCGGGTTGATGATGATGAAGCAATACCTGCAAGTGACCAAGCCGGGCATCATCTTCGGCAACCTCATCTCGGTTATCGGGGGATTCCTGCTGGCCTCGAAGGGGAGCCTGGATGTGCCCCTGTTCATCCTGACCATGGTGGGGGTGTCACTGGTGGTGGCCTCCGGTTGCGTGTTCAACAACTACATCGACCGGGACATCGACTGCATCATGGAGCGCACCAAGAACCGCGCCCTGGTGCGGGGGCTCATCGCCCCCGGTGTCTCCCTCTGGTATGCGACGGCGCTGGGCGTTGCGGGCATTGCACTGCTCTACTTTGCGGCCAATCCGTTGGCCGCCTTGCTGGCTGTGCTGGGCTTCCTGGTTTATGTGGGGGTCTACAGCCTCTACATGAAGCGCCACTCGGTCTATGGCACCCTGGTCGGCAGCCTCTCCGGCGCCGCGCCGCCGGTCATCGGCTACTGCGCGGTGAGCGGGCAGTTCGACTCGGGGGCCCTGATCCTGCTTGCGATCTTCAGCCTGTGGCAGATGCCGCACTCCTATGCGATCGCCATCTTCCGCTTCAAGGACTACCAGGCCGCCAACATCCCGGTGCTGCCGGTGGTGAAGGGGATCCCGGTGGCCAAGCTCCACATCACCCTCTACATCCTGGCGTTCATGGTGCCGACCCTGATGCTGTTCCTCGGCGGCTACGCCGGGTACAAGTATCTGGTGGTGGCCACCGCGGTGAGCGTCTGGTGGCTGGGGATGGCGCTGTCTGGCTACAAGGCGGCGGTGGACGACTCCCTCTGGGCGCGCAAGCTGTTCATGTTCTCCATCGTCACCATTACTTGCCTGAGCGTGATGATGTCGGTGGACTTCCAGCCGGACGCAGCGCCGGTGCTGGTGAGCATGCTGCCCTGACGCTGGAGCTGACATGTTCTCCATCGTCGTCATCATCTTCACTTGCCTGAGCGTGATGATGTCGGTGGACTTCCAGCCGGACGCAGCGCCTGTATTGGTGAGCATGCTGCCCTGATAGTGTGAACTGCACCCCTGAAATGCATGAAATCCAGAGCCGGGAATCTTCCCGGCTCTGCTATTATGGGCGCCGCCCTGCGAGGGGCATCGCCGATTTTTCGGGGGCGGCCGGGCGCCTGTCACCCCTTTCTTTTCCTCTTCTTTTTGACTCATCGAGGCCCTCATGAATGATTTCACCATGACGAGGGGCGAGCGACGCGCGACCTGGGCGCTCGGCTCCGTCTTCTCGCTGCGCATGCTCGGCATGTTTATGGTGCTGCCGGTGCTGACCACCTACGGCATGTCCCTGGCGGGCGCCTCCGAGGCGCTCATCGGGCTTGCCATCGGCATCTACGGCATGACCCAGGCCCTGTTCCAGATCCCCTTCGGCCTGCTCTCCGACAAGGTGGGGCGCAAGCCCCTCATCGTCGGCGGCCTGCTGATGTTTGCCCTTGGCAGCGTCATCGCCGCCCTGAGCGACGCCATCTGGGGGGTCATCGTCGGGCGCGCCCTGCAAGGGTGCGGCGCCATCTCCGCCGCCGTCATGGCGCTCCTGTCGGATCTCACCCGGGAGCAGAATCGCACCAAGGCCATGGCCTTCATCGGGGTGAGCTTTGGCATCACCTTCGCCATCGCCATGGTGACCGGCCCCCTCATCACCCATGCCCTGGGCTTGTCCGGCCTCTTCTGGCTCATCGCCCTGCTGGCCCTGGCCGCCATCGCCATGGTGCTCTGGGTGGTGCCGACCCCGGCGGCCCACCTGCAAAATCGCGAGTCCGCCATGGTGCGAGGCAGCTTTCGTACCGTGCTCACCAACCCTCGCCTGCTCAAACTCAACCTCGGCATCCTCTGCGTCCACACCCTGCTGATGTCGAGCTTCGTGGCCCTGCCGCCCCTGCTGGAGCGTGCGGGCCTGCCCCGTGACAGCCAGTGGCAGGCCTATCTGGTCACCATGCTGATCGCCTTCGTGAGCGTGGTGCCCTTCATCATCTATGCCGAGAAGCACCGCCAGATGAAGCGGGTCTTCATCGGGTGCGTGGTGGTGATGCTGGCCGCCGAGCTGGTGCTCTGGCAGAGCGGCCAACAGCTGTGGGGTCTGCTCGCCGGGTTGCAGCTCTTCTTCATCGGCTTCAACGTGATGGAGGCGCTGCTGCCGTCTCTTATCAGCAAGGAGTCCCCGCCGGGCTACAAGGGCACAGCCATGGGGGTCTACTCCACCAGTCAGTTCCTCGGGGTCGCCATCGGCGGCAGTCTCGGCGGCCTGCTCTACAGCCTGGGGGGCGGCCCCCTGGTGTTTGGCGGTTGCGCCGCCCTGGCCCTCGCCTGGCTCGGGGTGAGCCTCACCATGGCCGAGCCCCCCTATGTGAGCAGCCTGCGCATCGTGCTGCCGGAAGGGGTCGAGGCCACCCCGGCCCTGGAGCAGCGGATCCGCGCCTGCGAGGGGGTAAGCGACGTGCTGCTGGTGCGCGAGGAGCACTCCCTCTACGTGAAGGTGGACAGCAAGCGCCTGACCCGCAGCGATCTGGAGCGGTTGGTCTCTTTGTGATGGCTGGCTGCGCGGGGCGGCGCAGAGCGCGGGCTGATGGGCGGCTGCTATGCTGAGATCCTCACTCACAGGAGGAACCTCTGATGTCATACGTGGACGGATTCGTGCTCGCCGTGCCGACGGCCAACAAGCAGGCCCTGATCGATCATGCGGGGCAGTTTGACCCCATCTTCCTCGAATACGGCGCCACCCGGGTGCTGGAGTGCTGGGGGGACGACGTGCCCCACGGCAAGCAGACCGACTTCTACCGGGCGGTGGCGGCCAGGGAGGATGAAACCGTGGTCTTCTCCTGGGTGGAGTGGCCGAGCAAGGCGGTGCGGGACGACGCCATGGGCAAGATGATGCAGGACCCCAGGATGGACCCCGCCAATCCCCTGCACCAGACCATGCCGTTTGACGGCGCCCGCATGATCTTCGGGGGCTTCACCACCGTGCTGGAGCTCAAGGGCTGAGACCTGCCATCGGGGCTTCACCCTGGTGGCCGGAGCGCAAGGGCCGATAGCAACACCCAGGCCCGTCAGATGATGAAAAAGCCCGCCAGCCGGCGCAATGCTGTTCACTTAAGCGGAGCCGCATTGCGATTTACCGGAAAACGGGTCTTTGATATCTTCACTGCCCTGGGTCTCGATGGCCTGGGGCGTTTTTCTATGAACATGACGCCTATGCAGCCCCGCAACTCCGCCAACCTCCGTGTCGTATGGGCTGGCGATAACGCGCCCGCCATCACTGCCATCTGGTTCGCGATGAAATGACAGGCAAACTTAAAGCTCACCTCATTGGGCGCTCGCT
>NZ_JBFOCN010000082.1:0-4396 GCF_040907815.1 Aeromonas sp. s6 | reverse complement strand
GGCCTGTGCCAAGAGCTCGATATCGCCCGCATGATCGATGCGGTGCTGCCCAAAAACCAATCCTTCAAAGTCTCTCATGGTCAGGCGTTGGTGGCCATGATCATCAACGGCTTAGGCTTCCATAGCAGCACCTTGCACCTGTTCCCGCGGTTCTTCGCCAACAAGCCGGTCGAGCGATTGATCGGCCCCGGGCTCTGCGCCGATGATCTTAATGATGATGTGCTCGGGCGCTGTCTGGATGCGCTGTTTGCGGCCGATGTGTCGACGCTTTATCAGGTGATGGCCGAGCAAGTGGTCGCCAAGCTGGGGCTCAAGCCCACGGCGGTGCATCTTGATATCACCAGCTTTCACGTCGATGGCGCCTATGACTGCGCCGATGGCGAACAGACCGGCCGGCTGCAACTGGTGCGGGGATACAGCCGTGACCATCGGCCAGAGCTCAATCAGGTGATCCTGGAGCTGATCTGTGAGAATCAGGCCGGCTTGCCGGTGTACCTGCAAGCGCTCAGTGGCAACAGCAACGATAACAGCGCCTTTCGCGAGACGGTTAATCGCCACCTGCGCAGCCTCAAGTCCGCGCAGGAGAGCCGCTATCTGGTCGGTGATGCAGCGCTGTACTGCGCCGAGACCCTGCACCTGTTGCATCATCAGCGCCAGCTGTTCATCACCCGCGTGCCGCGCACCCTGACGGAAGCACGGAATGCTGTGGCAGCCATTGGTGAGGCGCCGCTGACCGCGCTGGGCGATGGCTACCAGGGGCGCTGGCTGGATGCCGATTACGCGGATGTGCCGCAGCGCTGGCTGCTGGTGCGCAGCGAAAAGGCCAACCATGCCGAGCAGAAAACGCTGGCCAAGCACCTGCTGGGCGACAGCACCCGCGAGCTCAAGGCGTTCACCAAACTGTGCGCGCGGCGCTTTGCCTGTCAGGCCGATGCCGAAGCGGAGCTGGCGCGCTTTGCCAACGGGCTGAAACTACTGGAGATTGTGCAAGGCCACGTGCTGACGGAGCCCGTTTACGCCAGCGCCGGCAGACCCAAAAGCGGCCAGCAACCCGACAGCTATCAGTACCGCATCGAGGGTCAGGCCGCTACCTGCCTGGAACGGGTGGAGGAGGCCAACGCCCAGACGGGCGTGTTCATCCTGGCCACCAACGACCTGAGCGGCACCCTGACCATGGCCGAACTGCTGGCCACCTACAAGGCACAGCAAACGGTTGAGCGCGGCTTTCGTTTCCTCAAAAGCCCCGAGTTTCTGACCTCATCGCTCTATCTGAAAAAGCCGGAGCGCATTGAAGCCCTGTTGATGGTGATGACCTGCAGCCTGATGATTTACGCCGCGCTGGAGCACCGTATCCGCAAAGGGCTGGTTGCCCAAGGCCGCAGCGTGCCGGACATGAAGAAGAAACCGACGCAGAAGCCAACCGCCCGCTGGATCTTCCTGTGCTTTGGCGGGATCCACGAGTACAGCCTGGGGGGCGAACCAGCCCAAGTGACCGACATCAACACCGTTCAGGAGACCATCATCGACGTTCTCGGCCCTCGATACCGGCAGATTTATTCATGAAGCGGGTGCGGAATGTCGGATAAAGATACCAGCTGCATTCTTAGTAGCCATTATATCTGTTCTTGGTCTCATTTTATTTTTGCCAGAAGAATACTCTAAAACTCTAGCTGTAGACGGCTTTAGAAATGAATATAGAGTTTTTTTGGGCCCGGCTTTTTTACTCACGCTATCATTTTGCGCAGCCAGACTATTCCATTTTTTGATGCAGGGATATCGTCAGAGACAAACACTCAAGAAACGACAGGCGGTACTTCATAATTTGACTCCAGAGGAAAAAGGTTACCTGATAGCATACATAGAAGAACAGCAGAACACGGTTTATGTTGGTATAGATGATGGAGTAATGGCTGGACTACGTGCAAAAGGTATTACCTATCTGGCAGCAAGCATGGGGGACATGCTCAATGGCTTTGCATTTAATCTACAACCTTGGGCTCGTGAATATTTGGATAGGAATCCAAGCTTATTAGATGGCTATACTGGAGCTCCAATGACTCCGCGCCAAAAGTTGCATTCAAGATGGTAGACCTAACAAGTAAATTAACTACACACCTTCTACATCTATCATGGTAGAAACTACAACCGTCATTTAAGCGTTATGTTGAAGGAGAGTCTAGATGATTCGTAGCCTAAGAAAGGGACAGACATCAATTGAAATTTGGTACAAATATGGGGCTGACTCTATAGGCGCTAAACAAGCTGAGATTGAACTTATGGATAAGCATGCAATATTCCGAATTAGATTGTCTCCGGTGGATAAAAATCAATCACACGATGCTGATAACATTTTTATAGACAATCTAGAAACAATATCTAAAATTATAATTTGGGACGAGCATATTCGTAAGAACACTAGTAAATCCATCAATTCTCACTCGGAGAAAATTTCTTTTGTAAACCTTGAGATAGTTTATAAAAAAAGGCATGCATTTTCTTCTGATTTAAGACCTCTAGATGAGGACGGTTTGGAATTTTATATAAAAAACACTTAACTAATTTCATTTGAACAACCGCGTAGCGGGGTTCAACAATATAAGTTCTTATAATGATATCTATCATAAAAGCAAAGACAGGAGCATTGCTCCTCCCTCTTATTCGCTGAGGCGAGCCCGCTTGTCCAGGCCGCGAGACAGGATGTCAAGCGAGCGGCGCCAGACCATGGGCCAAATCGGGCAAGGACGAGCGCCGCTCGACCCGATTTGGCGCGAGAACAGGGATGTTCGAAGCGGGCTTTGGCCGAAGCCATGGATGGTGAAAGCCAAAGGCCCGTCGGCGCGTGCCGTCGGACAAGCGGGTGAGCCGAAGGAACCCGACGTAAGTCGGGCGAATAAGCGGGGGTGGCCGCTCGATTGGTGACTTTGCTTTGGCCACGCAAAGAAAAGTTACTCGCCCAAGCCCGAAGGGCGGGCGAAAACCCTTCGAGGCCAGCGGCCTCGCGTCCTGCACGGCAAAGCCGTGCCACCACACAACGGCTCCTTCCGCCAACACCATGCCTTGGAACGGACGATTACGCCTGATGGCTAATCGACCCTACGATGGCAATGAAATATCGCATCAAGACCCCTCCCCTTCGCAGGGGAGGGAGCCAAAGAGTCGCCACCAGCAAGGTGTGTGGCCGAACACCGCCCAACCATGCCGGATGCCACCGGCAAAGGGGGGCGTGGCCGCCTCTATCGGCCCAAGAAGGGTTCCCAGTCCTTGAACACCGGCTGCAACCCGGCCTGCCGCACGGCGGCGGCCACTTCCCCCACCGGGCGGTCGTCGTGGATGGCGAACTGCTCCAGCTCCTCCGCATCCCCCTCGGCATAGCCACCCGGCTGGGTGCGCGACTCGGCGGACATCTGGGTGATGCCAAGGCGCACTGCGCCGTTGCGAAAGGTGGCGGACTCGCGGGTGGAGAGGGACAAATCCAGCGTGGGCGAGAAGAGGCGCCAGGCGCAGATCAGCTGGGCCAGCTGGCGATCCGACATGACCACGGCAGGCTCCAGCCCGCCGGTGCAGGGGCGCAGGCGCGGGAAGGAGAGCGAATAGCGGCTCTGCCAGTGGTGGCGCTCAAGCCAGCTCAGATGCTCGGCGACAAAGTAGCTGTCGGCGCGCCAGTCCGAGGAGAGACCGATGAGCGCCCCCAACCCGATCTTGTCGATACCGGCGCGACCCAGTCGGTCCGGCGTGGCGAGGCGCCACGCGATGTCCTGCTTGTTGCCGCGCAGGTGATGGCGGGCATAGGTGGGGGCGTGGTAGGTCTCCTGATAGACCATGACCGAATCGAGGCCGAGGGTTTTCAGCTCGGCGTATTCGGCCTCGGACAAGGGCTGCACCTCCATCCCCACCGTGCTGAAGTGACGGCGGATGATGGGCAACACCTGCCGAAAATAGGCGAGCCCCACCTTGTGCTCGTGCTCGCCGGTCACCAGCAGCACGCTGTCAAAACCGCGCGCCTTGATGGCCAGACACTCGCGCTCAATCTCCTCGCTATTCAAGGTCTTGCGCTTGAGGCGGTTGCTCATGGAGAAGCCGCAGTAAGTGCAGTCGTTGGCACACAGGTTCGACAGATAGAGGGGCACATAGAAGCCGATGGTGTTGCCAAAGCGCTGGCGGGTCAGCCGCTCGGCCTCGGCCGCCATCTGCGGCAAAAACGCCTCGGCGGCCGGGGAGATCAGCGCCATAAAATCGGCCAGGGTGCGGCGGGAGGTAATCAGCGCCCGCTCTACATCGGCGGCGGTCTTGGCGCGGATCTGCATGCCGATATCGTCCCACTCCAGCTCGAGCCATCTATCGAGAAAACTCTCCGACTTTCTCTCAACCCCCTCCCTGCCTCCCCCTTCACAAGGGG
>NZ_JBFOCN010000081.1:0-23223 GCF_040907815.1 Aeromonas sp. s6 | reverse complement strand
GCCCAAGTGAAACACTTCATGGATACCGTGTCTCCTTTCCCGGGGAATGGCTATGGTACAGCGAAGGTGTAGCACTATTGGGATCAGTTATTTAGAGCAGGCGAACTTATTCATCATTGAGCTCCATCGTCTACTCCCGATGGGTTTTCTCGAGGCACAACAAGCGGCCGAGCTTGGAAAGCAGGTCGTGACGTTGTCATACGCCACTCAGATCGCCCGCACTGACGTTGATGCTTTGCAGACACGTCTTTGTGCAGACCACAGCGGGTACTGGGTTGGATTGGTGAGAGAGTTATCGAGGATGGCCTGTTCAATCTCGGGAGCGACCCGGTTGGGATGTGCCCTTTACAGCCGGGCAGTTTGTCGAGCAAGCCCTCGGCCGATCAGCTTGCAGGCTTTGCTTACGTTATTGAGATCTTTGGCGAGCTTTAACAAGCGGAGTTTACAGCGTACTATTTTCTCGTTGCAGGTCAACGGTGACTCCAGATAACACGGTAGGGATACCGTTTTGTTATCCGGTTTGAAGCCATATGACCACTCCCTTGTGGACAACAGTCAGGTGAATAGCACTTTCATACCTTTGTCACCTGCCTCGATTTGGCTTCTCGACATGACAGATAAAAAAACGGGGCGAACCTAGTGGTTCGCCCCTGATGCTTTTTACGTCAACCCCGAGGGGTCAACCCTGTTTGTCTGATGCCGGCTCTGCGTCCTTCGGCGCCTGCCAGCCGCCACCGACGGCCTTGTAGAGGGCGACCTGGTTACTCAGCTGGGCGAGCCGGGTGCTGATGAGCCCCTGCTTGGCGCTGAACAGGGAGCGCTGGGCATCGAGGCGGGTCAGGTAGCTGTCCACCCCTTGCTCGTAACGCACCTCCGCCAGCCTGAAGTAGGTCTGATTGGCATCCACCAGCGCCTGTTGCGCCTGCAGCTGCTGCGCGTAGTCAGCCTGGGCACCGAGGGTATCCGCGACCTCCTTGAAGGCGGTCTGGATGCTCTTCTCGTAGCTCGCCACCGCCTGCCTGGTCCCCACCTCGGCCACGTCCAGATCCGCAACGCGCTTGCCGCCATCGAAGATGGGCAGATTGATCTGGGGCATGAAGGTCCAGGTGCCGGTGCCGCCGTCAAACAGACCGCTCAGCTGGTTGCTGGCGGTGCCCGCCGTCGCGGTGAGCGAGATGGTCGGGAAGAAGGCGGCACGGGCCGCCCCTATGTTGGCGTTGGCCGCCTTCAGGTTGTGCTCCGCCGCCAGGATGTCCGGGCGTTGCTGCAACAGGCTGGAGGGCGCCCCCACCGGGATCGGCGCCAGTTTCACCTCGGCCAGGGTGGCCGGTTGTGCCGCCAGCACCGGGATATCGGTGCCAAGCAGCAGGGCCAGACCGTTTCTGTCCTGCTTCACCAGACGCTGGTATTGCGCCTGGCTGACCTTGGCGTTTTCCAGTGCCGTGCGCCCCTGGGCCAGCTCCATCTCGGAGGCGGCGCCCAGGCGGTATTTGTGCTCGGTCAGGGCATAGCTCTCCTGCTCGGTGGCGAGGGTCGCCTGGCTCAGGGCCAGCAACTCCTGATCCGCCAGCAGGGTGAAGTAGGCATTCGCCACCGAGGCCACCAGCGCAATCTGGGTGCTGCGCTGGGTCTCGATTTGCGCCAGATAGGTCTCAAGGGCCTGATCTTTCAGGCTCTGGATCCGGCCAAACAGATCCAGCTCATAGGCGGTGATGCCGATGTTGGCGCCGTACTGGCTGCTGATGGTGCCCTGCCCCGTACTACTGAGATCGTCGGATCCCTGCTGGCGGGTGCCGCTGCCACTGGCGGCCAGGGTCGGCAACTGGGCCGCCCGCTGGATACGGTATTTCGCCTCGTAGGCCTCGACGTTGAGGGCTGCCAGGCGCAGATCCCGGTTGCTCTCAAGGGCGGTGCCGATCAGCGTCTGAAGGGCCGGGTCCTGGAACTGCTGGCGCCAGGGGGCAAGTTCCCCCTTGGCGGCCAGGTCAGCTTGCCAGGAGGCGCCTTGGGGCAGCTCGGGGCGCTGGTAGTCGGGGGCCATGGAGCAGCCCCCCATCATCAGGGTCACGCCCAGGGCGATCAGGGTCTTAGTCATGGTTGATCTCCTTGGTGTGGACACTCTCTTCCCCGGCATGCTTGCGTTCGGTGAAATAGCGCATCACCAGCACAAAGAACAGCGGCACGAAGAAGATGGCGAGCACGGTGGCACTGATCATCCCCCCCATAACGCCGGTCCCGATGGCGTTTCGGCTGCTGGCGCCCGCCCCGGTGCTGATCACCAGGGGCAGTACCCCCAGGATGAAGGCGAGCGAGGTCATCAGGATGGGGCGCAGGCGCTGACGCGAGGCCTCCACCACCGCATCCCCGAGCCTCATCCCCTTGTCGTGCAGCTCCTTGGCGAACTCGACGATGAGGATGGCGTTCTTGGCCGACAGCCCGATCGTGGTGAGCAGGCCTACCTGGAAGTAGACGTCATTCTCAAGCCCGCGCAGGGTCGCGGCCAAAATGGCCCCCAGCACCCCGAGCGGCACCACCAGCATGACCGAGAACGGAATGCTCCAGCTCTCGTAGAGGGCCGCCAGACAGAGGAAGACCACCAGGAGCGAGATGGCGTACAGGGCCGGCGCCTGGGAGCCTGCCTGACGCTCCTGGAAGGAGAGGCCGGTCCACTCGATGCCGATCCCTTCCGGCAACTGCTTGACCATCTCCTCGATGGCCGCCATGGCATCACCCGTACTCTTGCCCGGGGCCGCCTCACCGACGATCTCCATGGCGGAGACACCGTTGTAGCGCTCAAGACGGGGCGAGCCGAAGCTCCACTCCGTGCTGGCAAAGGCGGAGAAGGGCACCATCTGGCCCGCGCTGTTGCGCACGTACCACAGCTTCAGATCTTCCGGGTTCATCCGGAAAGGGGCATCCGCCTGCAGATAGACCTTCTTGACCCGGCCTCTGTCGACAAAGTCGTTCACATAAGAGGAGCCCCAGGCCGCCGACAGGGTGTTGTTGATGTCGGTGATGGAGAGCCCCTGGGCCAGCGCCTTCTCGTAATCGATCTTGATGTCGAGCTGGGGCGTGTCTTCCATCCCGTTCGGGCGTACCCGCACCAGGTTGGGATCCTGCGCCGCCATGCCGAGCAACTGGTTGCGCGCCTGCATCAGCTTCTCGTGACCCAGACCGCCGCGGTCCTGCAGGAAGAAGTCGAAGCCGGTGGCCGTGCCGAGTTCCGGAATGGGGGGCAGGTTGAAGGCGAAGACCTGGGCTTCCTTGATGCTGAACAGGAACCCCATGGCGCGGCCGATGATGGCATTGGCGCTGCGCTCTTCCCCCTTGCGCTCGCTCCAGTCCTTGAGCTTGATGAAGGCCATGCCGCTGTTCTGACCGCTACCGGCGAAGCTGAAGCCCGCCACCGTCAGCACGGAGTCCACGTTCTCCTTCTCGTTCTCGAGGAAGTAGTCGCGCATCTCCCCGAGCACCACCTCGGTCCGCTCCTTGGTCGCCCCCACCGGGAGCTGCACCATGGACATGATGACCCCCTGATCCTCTTCCGGCAGGAAGGAGGTGGGCATGCGCATGAAGAGCACCGCCAGCACCGCCAGCATGGCCAGATAGATGATGCCGTAGCGGGTGCCCTGCTTGATCACCTTGCGCACGCCGTTCTGGTAACGGTTGGCGTTGGTGTCGAAGAAGCGGTTGAACCAGCCGAAGAAACCGCGCTGGGCGCCGAATTCACCGTGCTTCATGGGTTTGAGCAGGGTGGCGCACAGGGCCGGGGTCAGGATCAGGGCCACCAGCACCGAGAGCACCATGGCCGAGACGATGGTGAGGGAGAACTGGCGATAGATGGCACCGGTAGAGCCACCGAAGAAGGCCATGGGCACGAACACCGCCGACAGCACCAGGGCGATGCCCACCAGGGCGCCGGTGATCTGGGTCATGGACTTGCGGGTCGCCTCGAGGGGGGAGAGATCCTCCTCGCTCATCAGACGCTCCACGTTCTCCACCACCACGATGGCGTCATCCACCAAGAGGCCGATGGCGAGCACCAGACCGAACATGGTCAGGGTGTTGATGGAGAAGCCGAAGGCCGCCATTACCCCGAAGGTGCCGAGCAGGACCACGGGCACCGCGATGGTCGGAATCAGGGTTGCCCGGAAGTTCTGCAAGAACAGATACATGACGCAGAACACCAGGAAGATCGCCTCGATCAGGGTCTGCACCACCTCCTCGATGGAGATCTTCACGAATGGCGTGGTGTCGTAGGGATAGACGATCTCCATGTTGGCCGGGAAGTAGGCCGACAGTTCACCCAGCTTGGTCCGCACGTGCTCGGCGGTGTCCAGGGCGTTGGCACCGGTCGCCAGCTTGATGGCGACGGCGGCAGTGGCCTGGCCGTTGTAGAGCGCGGTCGCGTCGTAGTTTTCACCGGCAAGTTCGACCCGGGCCACGTCCTTGAGCTGGACCTTGGAGCCATCCTGGTTCACCCGCAGCAGGATGTTGTTGAACTCCTCCACGGTGGAGAGCCGGGTCTGGCCCATGATGGTGGCGGTAAATTGCTGATCGCTCACCGCAGGGGTCCCCCCCAGCTTGCCGAAGGCAACCTGGGCATTCTGGGCCTTGATGGCGGTCTGGATGTCGGCCGGGGTCATCTGCACCCGGTTGAGCTTGTGGGGATCGAGCCAGACGCGCATGGAGTACTGGCTGCCGAACAAGGTGATGTCACCGACCCCGTCCAGACGGCTCAGGGGCTCCTTGATGTTGGCTACCACATAGTCCGCCAGGTCATCGTTGGTCATGGCGCCATCGGTGGAGATGAAGGCGGCCACCATCAGGAAGCTGCTGGAGGTCTTCTGGACCCGCACGCCCTGTTGCTGCACCTCTTGGGGCAGGAGCGACATGGCCTGTTGCAGCTTGTTTTGCACCTGCACCTGGGCGATGTCGGGATCCGTGCCCGGCTTGAAGGTGAGGGTCACGCTGACGTTCCCTGACGAGTCGGATTGCGCCGACATGTAGAGCAGGTGATCCAGACCGGTCATGTTCTGCTCGATGATCTGGGTCACCGAGTCTTCTACCGTCTTGGCGGAGGCCCCCGGGTAGCTGGCGGAGATGCCAACCGCCGGCGGGGCGATGGTCGGGTACTGGGCCACCGGCAGGCCGATGATGGCCATGGCCCCGGCCAGCATGATCACCAGGGCGATCACCCAGGCGAAAATGGGTCTATCTATGAAAAAACGTGCCATGAGGCGACTACTCCATCCTACTGCTTGGTTGCCGGGGTCTGTTGTGCGCTGTTGCCGGCACGTTCAGTGGGCGCCACCACGACCCCGGGTTTGACTTTCTGCAGACCGGCGACGATCACCTTCTCGCCAGCCTTGAGACCGGACTCCACCACCCAGCTGTCGCCGGACATGCGGCCGACCTGCACTTCACGCAGTTCCACCTTGTTGTCCGCCGTCACCACCATGACGGTGGCACCGCCCTTGGGGGTACGGGTCACGGCAGTCTGGGGCACCAGCAGGCCTTGCGGGCGCTCGCCCTCCTGCAAGGTGGCGCGCATGAACATGCCGGGCAGCAGCAGTTGATCCGGGTTGGGCACGATCACCCGCAGGGTCACCATGCCGGTCGCCTCGTCCACGGTCACATCGGAGAACTGGAGGGCTCCTTTCTCGCCATACTGGCTGCCATCTTCCAGCTGGAAGCTGACACCGGCCCCGTCCTTCTCCCCCTGGGTCAGCTTGCCCTCGGCCACCAGGCGCTTGAGGCGCAGCAGGTCGGCGGTGGACTGGCGCACGTCCACGTACATGGGATCGAGCTGGGAGATGGAGGTGAGGCTGTCCGCCTGCTGGGCGGTCACCAGGGCTCCCTCGGTCACCGCCGATTTGCCGATGCGGCCGCTGATGGGGGCCGTGATGCGGGTGTAAGCCAGGTTGATGTTGGCGGTCTGCAATGCCGCCTTGGCGGCCCCGATCTCGGCCAGCTGCTGTTTCCAGGCCGCGTCGGCGTCGTCATACTCCTGGCTGCTGATGGCTTTCACCTTCACCAGCTCGGCGTAGCGCTGGGCCTTGAGGCGGGCGCTGCGCTCGTTGGCCTCGGCCTTGGCGAGGTTGGCCTTGGCGGAAGCCACTTCGGCCTGATAGACGGCGGGATCAATCTGATAGAGCAGTTGACCGGCCTTGACGTCGCTCCCCTCGGTGAACAGGCGCTTGAGGATAATGCCGTTCACCTGGGGACGCACCTCGGCCACCCGCAGGGGGGCGGTGCGGCCGGTGAGCTCGGACAACAGTTGCAGGGGGGCCGTATGGAGGGTGACCACGTCCACGGCGGCGGGAGGCATCTCCCCCATGGCCTGCTGGGCCCCGTCCTTGTCACCACAGCCAGCCAGCAGGCCGCTTGCCAGCAAGGCAAGGCCGACCGAACGTGCGAGAATATGTTTATGCATCAAGTCTCTGAACCTCAGTTTCAATCAAAAAGAAGTGACAAAACCACAGGGTTTATAAGGCCCCTGTTGGTAAAACGGCGAAGATGAGGCAATATACATACATTCATGAATGTATGTAAGAAACTTTTTTCACTTTTAAACAGGACCGGAGTCAATGGCCAGACGCACCAAAGAAGAGGCGCAGCAAACCCGCTGCAACATCATGAGCACGGCCCTGGATCTCTTCTGCCAACAGGGGCTGGCACGCACCAGCCTGACCGATATCGCCAAGGCGACGGACCTCACCCGGGGCGCCATCTACTGGCACTTCAAGAATAAAGAAGAGCTGTTCGTCACCCTGTGGGAGGAGCTGTGTGCCCCCCTCTCCCACCAGCTCGACGCCTGCGTCGACGAGGCGGAGCCGGATCCTCTGGGCAAGCTGCGCAGCTTTCTCAAGGAGGTGATGCTCAAGATCAGCACCGAGCCCGCCCACCAGCAGATGTTCACCATCATGTTCAATCTGGAATCCATGGAGGGAGAGGCCGCCGTCATGCGCGAGCACATGCACCTGCAATCCATGAATTTCTTCAGGGATCTGGAGATCACCCTGGCCAATGCCGTGCGTCGCGGCCAACTGCCCGAGGGGCTGGATCTGCGCCGCGCCGCCACCCTGCTCCACTGCACCCTGGACGGCTACATCATCAACTGGCTGCACTTCCCGGATCGCATCGATCTGATTGAGGAGTCGGACTTTCTCCTCGATACCCTGTTCACCCTCATCGCGAGCCCCACCCTTCGCCGCCACCCCTGAGTCTGCAAGACGCGCCGCCCCCGCCAATGCTCAACAGCCGGGGGCAAACCTGCTAGACTAACGCCCCCCACCACGATGAGCCCGACACCCTTGCCACACGCCCCCGCGCCGGCGCACGACGCCGCCCCTCGCCCCGCCCTCGTGGCAGGCGCCCATGCCCCCTTCCTGGCCCTGCTGGGCAGCGGCCGTCATCTGCTGGAGGCCGGTTGCGGGGCAGGAGAGGATCTGCGCCTCTTTCGCCAGCAGGACCTCACCGTGACCGCCTTCGATGCGAGCCGGGCGCAGGCCGCCGCCGCCTCGCGCCTGTGCGGCCAGCCGGTGCGAGTCTGCCGCTTCGAGCAGATGCAAAGCGTCGTTCCCTATGACGGCATCTGGGCCAGCGGCTCCCTCCCCTGTCTGCCCGAACACGAGATAGTCCCGGCGCTCGGTCATCTGGCCACCCTGCTCAAGGCCGGGGGCCCCCTCTACGCCTCCTTCCCCCACGGGAAGGGCGAACCGCTGCCACGGTCGGGGGAATATCCCCTGCAGACCCGGCTCGACGAGGCGGGGCTGCGACGCCTGATCGCTCCCCTCCCCTTCACCCTGCACCATGGCTGGGTGGGGGAAGATGAGGTGAACGGCCCCTGGCTGCACGCCTTGCTGGTGCGGTGCTGATCCGCGAAAGCCCCCGGGGACAGTGACACCTCACGGCATTCAGCCCATTAACAATATTTAACCCTGAGTTAACCACCATAAAGCAGACAAGATGCGGCGTTTGTGTTAAAAAGCGGCATTAAAATCAAAATTAAATAACAAATCAGACACCAACACCTGGATTCCCCCATGAAACTCGTTCTCAATCTGGTTGCCGGTATCCTCGCCGGCCTGCTGCTCGGTCTCTATGCCCCCGAATGGGTCGCCCGCGTGCTGTTCACCGCCAAGACGGTGATAGGCCAGCTCATCACCTTCACCATCCCGCTCATCATCCTCTTCTTCATCATGAGCGGCATCGCCAGCCTGCCGAAGAACTCCGGCAAGCTGCTGGGCAAGACGGTGGGGCTCTCCTACTGCTCCACCATACTGGCGGGCCTGTTCGCCTTCACCGTGGCGAGCCACCTGATCCCGCACCTGACCACGGCCGCCGAACCCACCGCCGAGGCAGCCACCAAGCTCGCTTCCTACATCAATCTCGAGATCCCGCCCCTGTTCGGGGTGATGTCGACCCTGGCCGCCGCCTTCGTGTTCGGCATCGGCATCAGCGCCACCCAGGCCACCGACCTGCGCCGGGTCGCCGATCAGGGCCGTGACATCATCGACCGCCTGCTGGCACGCGTGATCATTCCCCTGCTCCCCTTCTACATCGCCGGCGTCTTCGTCGAGATGACGGTGGAAGGCACCGTCTTCGCCACCCTCAAGACCTTCGGAGTGGTGCTGGTGATGGCCATCGTCATGCACTGGATCTGGCTCTGCGTCCTGTTCGTCGGCACTGGCCTCGCCCAGGGGCGCTCCCCCGTCATGCTCATCAAGAACATGCTGCCCGCCTACTTCACCGCCCTTGGCACCATGTCCAGCGCCGCCACCATTCCGGTGGCCCTGCAAGCCAGCAAGCGCAACGGCGTGAGCGACGGCATCGCCAACTTCACCGTGCCCCTGTGCGCCACCATCCACCTGTGCGGCTCCACCATCACCCTGGTGACCTGCGCCACGGCGGTGATGTTCCTCTCCGAACACCTGGCCATTCCGGGCTACGGCACCATGGTGCCCTTCATCATGATGCTGGGCGTCATCATGATTGCCGCGCCGGGCGCACCGGGTGGCGGTGTCATGTCCGCGCTCGGCCTGCTTACCTCCATGCTCGGCTTCGGTGAGGCCTCCATCGCCCTGATGATCGCCCTCTACCTGGCCCAGGACAGCTTCGGCACCGCCTGCAACGTCACCGGTGACGGCGTCATCGCCCTGTGGGCCGATCGTTTCGCCCAAAGTGGCGAGCCAGGGCTCAGCACCGAGCAGGACGCAGCCTGATAGCGTAGGCAATAAAAAACGGGAGCCATCGGCTCCCGTTTTTCGTTGGCGCAAGGGGGCGTCTCAGCCCCGGCGACGGATCACCCCTTCCTGCATGGTGCTCGCCACCAATACCCCATCCCGGGTGAAGAACTGGCCGCATACCAGACCCCGACCGCCGCTGGCGCTCGGGCTGTCCACCACGTAGAGCAGCCAGTCGTCCAGCCGGAACTCCCGGTGGAACCACATGGAGTGATCGATGGTGGCCACCTGCATGTCCGGCTCCCAGTAGGAGACCCCGTGGGGCTGCAGGGCGGCGAACAGGAAGTGGAAGTCGGAGGCATAGGCCAGCAGGTAGTTGTGGACCCGCTGATCGTCCGGCACCGGGCCATTGGCCTTGAACCAGGTGTAGCGAAGGGGCTCGTGGACATCCGGGCGAATGGGGTCCACCAGGGTCACGGGGCGAATTTCGATGGGCTTCTCGCACAGGATCTTGTCCCGCAGGGCCGCCGGGATCATCTGCTCGTAGGGACGCACCAGCTCCAGCTCGCTCTTGAGCTGCTCGGGGGGCGTGATGCCGCCCGGCATCTTCGCCTGGTGCTCGAAACCCTCGGCCTCCACCTGGAAGGAGGCGTTGAGGTAGAAGATGGGCTTGCCATTCTGGATGGCCTTGACCCGGCGGGTGGAGACGGTCTGGCCGTCGCGGATGTTCTCCACGTCGTAGACGATGGGCTTGTTGGCATCCCCGGGGCGCAGGAAGTAGGAGTGGAAACTATGGACCTGGCGGTCGCTTGCCACCGTCTGCTTGGCGGCTGACAAGGCCTGCCCCATCACCTGTCCGCCAAACACGGATCGCAACCCGAGATCCTGGCTCTGGCCCCGAAACAGGCCCTCCTCGATCTTTTCGAGCGCCAGCAACGCCAGCAGCTCATCCAGTACCTTGCTCATTGGTTTCTCCTGTCTTTGTGCGCGAAAGGCTAACAAGCCCGTCCCGACAGGGCAACAGCTCCCTCGGCAGGGTCGAAAAAAAGAAAGAGAAATTGATGAAAACAAAAATGCATTAGTAAAAGAAATGAAAAAGCCCCCTGCGCCGCCCTCTTTGTCGTACCAGGCCGGGAACATCTCCGGAACACAAAAAAGCCCGCACCTTGGGGGGCGGGCTTGTGGCGTCTCCGGGGCGAGCGGCCCGTGGTGGCGGCTTACTTGCTGCCGGTGCCGGAGTTGCGGGTCGAGGCTTGCGGCTTGCGACGGGCGGTGGTGCTGCGAGCGCGCGGCTCCTTGCCCTGCATCTCCTTGTGGCGCTTGACGGCGCGACGGATCTGGGCGGCCTGCTTGTGGCGGGTGCTCTTGCCATCCTGCTGCAGGTCGACCTTGGATTCGGTCTCGTTGGGCAGGTTGACCAGGCCGCGCAGGTAGTTCACCTCGGGGAGTTTCAGCTCCTGCCAGCCGCCGCGGGGGATGCCGCGATCCAGGGTGACGTCGCCGTAGCGGATACGCATCAGGCGGCTCACCTGCACTTCCTGGGACTCCCACAGGCGGCGCACTTCCCGGTTGCGGCCCTCGGTCAGGGTGACGTTGAACCACTGGTTCAGACCCTCGCCACCGGCGGGCTTGATCTTGTTGAACTTGGCCATGCCGTCTTCCAGCTGCACGCCCTTGCGCAGGCGCTGCAGCATGGCTTCGGTGATCTCGCCAAAGACGCGCACCGCGTATTCCCGCTCCACTTCGTGGCTCGGGTGCATCAGGCGGTTCGCCAGCTCGCCGTCGGTGGTGAACAGCAAGAGACCTGAGGTGTTGACGTCGAGGCGACCCACCGCAATCCAGCGGGCGCCATCCATCTTGGGCAGACGATCAAACACGGTGGGACGTCCTTCCGGATCGTGGCGGGTACACATCTCCCCTTCGGGCTTGTGGTAGGCCAGCACGCGGCAGATCACTTCCTCTGCGGCGCGGGTCTTGACCTGGTGGCCATCCACCCGGATCACGGCGTTCACTTCGACGCGATCCCCCAGCGTGGCGACCTTGCCATCCACGCTGACCCGACCTGCGGTGATCAGGGCCTCCATCTCACGACGGGAGCCTTGACCCGCGCGGGCCAATACTTTTTGCAGTTTTTCACTCATCGGGTTTACCTGATTGTTGATCGCTGCCCGCCGACATCGCGGACAACCTTGGCTCTTGTGGGAAGGCCCCGTTGGTCTCCCCACCATGTTCATGCTCAGCACGGCCTGCCAGAGGCTGACCGTCACCGCCCTCGCCCGGCATGAGCGACAAGGGGGCCTGCAGCTCGGGATCCAGCTCGGGGAGCTGCTCCAGACTCTGCAGGTTGAAATAGTCCAGAAATTCACGGGTGGTGGCGAGCAGCTCGGGGCGACCCGCCACCTCCTTGTGGCCGATGCTGCGCACCCAGCCACGCTCCTTGAGGGTGTTGACGATCTGGCTCGACACCGCCACCCCGCGGATGGCTTCTATCTCCGCCCGGGTGATGGGTTGACGATAGGCAATCAGCGTCAGCGTCTCCATCACGGCGCGGGAATAACGGGGAGCTCGCTCGCTCCACAGGCGCGACAGCTCCTCGGCATACTCCTGGCGGGCCTGGAAACGCCAGCCGGAGGCCACCTCTTTGAGCTCGACCCCCCGCTCGCTGTAATCCTGTCTGAGCTCTGCCAGCAGCAGCTGGACATAGCGGCCGGTGACCGGGTAGTCCGAGAGCACGCTGCCCTTGATTTCGCTCACCGTGAGAGGACGGCCCGCCACGAAGATCGCCGCCTCGATCAGGGTCTTCAATCGTTCAGCAGGCAGCGCCACGGTGGACCTCCCGGGTCCACGCCCCTGGCGCAGCCCCTCGCTCAGTGTAGATGCTCATGCTCCTCCCCTTTCCCCTGACTGGCCAGGGCAAAATGGATGGGCCCCAGAGGCTCCGCCTGCAAGATCCAGATCAATTGTTCCTTGCACAGCTCCAGCAGGGCCAGGAAGGTCACCAGCACCCCCATGCGCCCCTCCTCGGCCCGCAACACCTGCTCCAGGCGCAGGGTCTGGCCCAGGGAGAGCATGGCGAGGATCTCCGCCATCCGTACCCGGGTCGGGATCTGCTCGCGGCGGATCTGGTGATGTTCAAAATGAGTCGCGCGTTTTACCACACTTTGCATGTAAAGGGCGAGTTCAACCAGAGAAACATCGGGCGCCAATGGCTTCAAGGCACCAAAATCCGGCGCCATGGCGGCGGCGACGAAGATCTCCCGCTCCACCCTCGGCAGGGCATTGACCCGCTCCGCCCCCAGCTTGTAGCGCTCGTACTCCTGCAGGCGACGAATGAGGGTGACGCGAGGGTCTTCTCCCTCCTCCTCGTCTTCCAGCTCCGGGGCCTTGGGCAGCAGCAGGCGGGACTTTATCTCCGCGAGCCAGGCCGCCATCAGCAGGTATTCCGCCGCCAGCTCGAGGTTGAGCCCCTGCATCAGATCCACGTACTCCATGTACTGGGCGGTGATCTGCAGGATGGGCAGGTTGAGGATGTCGAGCTGCTGGCGCCGGATGAGGTAGAGCAAGAGATCCAGCGGCCCCTCGAAGGTGTCGAGAAACACCTCAAGCGCATCGGGGGGGATGAACAAGTCCTGGGGCAGCTCATGGTAGGGCTGCCCCAGCACGGTGGCGATGGGCGGGGGAAGGGAAGCCTCCCCCGTCGTGCCCGCGGGGGTTGTCAGCGCGGGCACGGGGTCGGCAAGATCACTCAAACGGCGTCGGATCCCCGGCACCGCGGCGACGCAGCACGGGCTCGTCGTCGGAGAAGTCCACCACAGTGGTGGGCTGCTCGCCCAGATACCCGCCGTTGACCACCAGATCCAGCTGCTTGCCGAGCTTGTCGGCAATCTCCTCGGGGTCGAACTCCGCCATCTCGGAGCCCGGCAGGATCAGAGTGGTGGAGAGCAGCGGTTCACCAAGGGCCTCGAGCAAGGCCAGCGCGATGTTGTTGGCCGGGACCCGGATGCCGATGGTCTTCTTCTTCTCGTTCATGAGGCGACGCGGCACCTCCTTGGTGGCTTTGAAGATGAAGGTGTAGGGTCCGGGGGTGTTGTTCTTGACCAGCCGGAAGGCGGTGTTGTCCACCTTGGCGTAAGTGGAGATCTCCGAAAGATCCCGACACACCAGGGTGAAGTCGTGGTTCGGCTCGATGCGACGGATGCGGCAGATGCGCTCCAGGGCATCCTTGTTGCCCATCTGGCAGCCCAGGGCGTAGCCGGAGTCGGTGGGATAGACGATGACGCCGCCGTTTTGCAGGATCTGCACCGCCTGGCTGATGAGACGAACCTGGGGATTGTCGGGATGTACGTAAAAATGCTGACTCATATGCTCTTCTCGCGATAGGGGGCACGCTCGTTGCCCGCTTCATGGTCAAGGGCCCCTTGGCCCATGACACTACCTTAACCTGTTTGACGCAGACTCGCCTGCATCAAAGATGCCGGCCCGGGGCGCTCAGCGGCTGGCCAGCAGGCCCGCATGCTCCTCGGGGGTGAGCCCGAAATGACCGGGGTGACCCAGCCACAGCGGCATCCCCTCCTTGGGGAGCCAGAGGTGGCGGCCAAGCTCGGTCCAGTTGGAGGGGAAGTGAAAATCGGACCCCACCGAAATATAGAGATCGTGCTCCCTGGCCCACTGGCCGAGATTCGCCCGCTCCTGTGGGCTCTGCTGGGGCAGGGAGACCTCCATGGCATCCCCCCCGACGGCCTTGAAGGCCACCAGCAGCCGCTTGATCCACTTGGCGGTGAGATTGTAGCGGCTCGGGTGGGCCAGCACCGCCAGCCCGCCTGCGGCGTGGATGGCCTCGATGGCCTCCCCCATCCCGGGCCACTCGGCGGGCACATAGCCCTTGTTGCCCCGGCTCAGGTACTTCTTGAACACCTTCTGCATATTGTCGGCCACCCCGCGCGCCACCAGCACCCGGGCAAAGTGGGCCCGGGTCACGGCGGCGTCACCGGCGAGCTGCTTGGCCTCTTCATAGGTGCCCGGGATGAGGCACTTCTCCAGACGACGCCCGATCTCCTCGGCGCGCGCCTCCCGGCGAGCCCGCTGCCCTGCCAGAAAGGCGAGCAACTGGGGATTTTTCTCGTCCACCCCGAGGGCCACGATGTGGATCTCGTGATGCTCCCACCCGGTGGAGATCTCCACCCCGCTCACCAGGCGCAGTGGCAACTGGTCGGCCGAGATGGTCTGGCGCACCTCCTCAAGCCCGTCGAGGGTATCGTGGTCAGTGACCGCTAACACCTCCACCCCTTTTTCGGCGGCGCGGCGCACCAGGTCGGCGGGGCTCAGCACCCCGTCCGAGGCGGTGGTGTGGCAATGCAGATCGAATCTCATCGGCGTGTTTCGCTCTTGTTTGGGACCTGCCTGGAAAAGGCCGGCAAAAAAGCGACTTGACTTGGCCGCGGCTTTATCGTTTTCTGTAGGCACTTCATTGCAAACATCTTTTTACAGGACTCAATCTCATGCAAGCGACTTCCATCCTGACCATCTGGTGGTGGCACACTCCCTGACATGCGGGCGTGTGGTCGTTGCTGTACCTGTAATCTGACAGCAAGTTAAGAACCCAAAGAAAAAGCCCGCTGACCCCAGCGGGCTTTTTTATTATCCGGCAAATGGACCTGTGATGAAACCGACAATTCAGAGAAGCACACTGACATGGCGATGGCGAACTCGCTGACGTGACCCGAACCCGACCCATTTTCAAGAGAGACAGCGCCATGACCATCGGTGACACACAACACATGCAAGGGAAGGCATTATGACAGGCAACAAGACCCGTTTGCCCCTGGGCGAATTCGATACCATCCGGCTCAATGCCCCCTATGTGACAGACCCCCTGGCACTCTATACCCGACTCTGCCAGGACAGACCCAACAACCTGCTGCTCGAATCGGTGGAGATCGACTCCAAGGCCGGTACCCAGAGCCTGCTGCTGGTGGATGCCTGCCTGCGCATCGAGTGCCGCGGCCGCGCCGTGCAGGTGCGCCCCCTCGGCGACAACGGCGCCGCCCTGCTGCGCCTGCTGGAGCAGCGCCTGCCCGCCGTCATCACCCAGACCCGGGTGGCGGACGAGCTGCACCTCGACTTCCCGGCGTCCGATCGGGAGCTTGACGAAGACAGCCGCCTCAAGGGCAGCAGCGTGCTGGACGTGCTGCGCACCCTGCAGCGGGAGCTGCAATGCCAGCAGGGCAAAGAGGCCCTCTTCATGGCGGGCAGCTTCGCCTACGACCTCATCGCCTCCTTTGAAGACTTGCCCGAGGTGCCAGAGGGGAGCAACGACTGCCCTGACTACTGCTTCTATGTGGCCGAGACCCTGATCACCATCGACCACATCAAGCAGAGTACCCAGTTGCTGGCCTGCCTGTTCGGCGGCGAAGAGGATGAGCAGCTGGACGCGCGCTACGCCCGCCTGACCGCTCGCCTCGAGTCCTTCAAACAGGCCTGTCAGCAGCCGCTGCCTGCGCCACAGGGCACGGCGCCGCTGACCGGCGCCCTGGCCGTCGACAAGGGGGACAAGCAGTTCTGCGCCGAGGTCGAGAAGCTCAAGGGCTTCATCCGCCGTGGTGACATCTTCCAGGTGGTGCCGTCCCGCAGCTTCTCCCTCCCCTGCCCGGATCCCGTCGCCGCCTATCGCCGCCTCAAGCAGACCAACCCCAGCCCCTACATGTTCTACGTGCAGGACGAGGGCTTCACCCTGTTTGGCGCCTCCCCCGAGAGCGCAGTCAAGTTCTGCGCCAACAGCCGCCAGGTGGAGATGTACCCCATCGCCGGTACCCGCCGCCGCGGCCTCAACCCGGACGGCAGCATCAACCTGGATCTGGACGGCCGCATCGAGCTGGAGCTGCGTCAGGACGAGAAAGAGGTGGCCGAGCACCTGATGCTGGTGGATCTGGGCCGCAACGACATCGCCCGCATCTCCGCCCCCGGTACCCGCTACGTCAAGGATCTGCTGAAAGTGGATCGCTACAGCCACGTCATGCACCTGGTCTCCCGGGTGGTGGGCACCCTTCGCGCCGACCTTGACGCCCTGCACGCCTACCAGGCCTGCATGAACATGGGCACCCTGACCGGTGCCCCCAAGCTGCGCGCCAGCGAGCTTATCCGCATGGTGGAAGGCAAGCGTCGCGGCAGCTACGGCGGCGCCGTGGGTTACCTGAACGGCGCAGGGGAAATGGACACCTGCATCGTCATCCGCTCCGCCTTCGTGAAAGAGGGGGTCGCCCATGTCCAGGCCGGCGCCGGGGTGGTCTATGACTCCAAACCCCAGGCCGAGGCGGACGAGACCCGCGCCAAGGCGGCGGCCGTGCTGGCCGCCATCGCTGCCAGCCATGGCACCTCCCTGCAGGCCCTCAGCGCCCAGCAGGAACAACACAAGGACGTGAGCCATGACTAACATCTTCCTGCTCGACAACTTCGATTCATTTACCTACAACCTCGTCGACCAGTTCCGCACCCTGGGCTACCCGGTGCGCATCTACCGCAACAGCCTGCCGGCGAGCCGCATCATGCAGGAGATCGACGCCTGCGAAGGGGACGCCGTGCTGGTGCTCTCCCCGGGGCCGGGCGCCCCCCATGAGGCGGGCTGCCTCATCGACCTCATCAAGCTGGCCCGGGGCCGGGTGCCCATCCTCGGCATCTGCCTCGGTCATCAGGCCCTGTGCGAAGCCTACGGCGGCACCGTCGGGGCGGCGGGGGAAATCGTCCACGGCAAGCGCTCCCTCATCGAGCACAACGGCCATGGCGCCTTCGCGGGGCTGCCGAGCCCCTTGCCGGTGGCCCGCTACCACTCCCTGGTGGCCACCTATGTGCCACAAGAGTTGCAGGTGATTGCCCACTATCAGGGCATGCCCATGGCCATCGAGCAGCGTGACGAGCGGGTGCTGGGCTTCCAGTTCCACCCGGAATCCATCATGACCAGCGAAGGGGCCCGCCTGCTCACCCAGGCCCTCGCCCATGTCACCCGTCCAGAAAGCCACGTGCGGTAAGGAAGAGACCATGCATCAACATCTCAACACCCTCTATCAGGGTCAGTCTCTCACCCGCGACGCCGCCCGCGACGCCTTCGGCCAGGTGGTTCGTGGTGAAGTGGATCCCATCGTGCTCGCGAGCCTTTTGACCGCTCTCAAGATCAAGGGGGAGACCCCGGAGGAGATCGCCGGCGCCGCCGAGGCGCTGTTGGCCGAAGCCCGCGACTTCCCGCGCCCGGACTATGCCTTCTGCGACATCGTCGGCACCGGAGGGGACGGCCTCAACACCATCAACGTCTCCACCACCTCGGCCCTGGTGGCCGCCGCCTGCGGCCTGAAAGTGGCCAAGCACGGCAACCGCTCGGTCTCGAGCAAGTCGGGGTCGAGCGATCTGCTCGATAAAATGGGCATCAAGCTCGACATGAGCCCGACCCAGGCCCGCCGCTGCCTGGACGAGCTCGGGGTCTGCTTCCTGTTCGCCCCCCAGTACCACGCCGGGGTGCGCCATGCCATGCCGGTGCGCCAGGCCCTCAAGACCCGCACCCTGTTCAACGTGCTGGGGCCGCTCATCAACCCCGCTCGTCCCAGCTTCCAGCTGATGGGGGTCTATGCCCCCGAGCTGGTGCGCCCTATCGCCGAAACCCTGCTGGCACTCGGCCTGAAAACCGGTATGGTGGTGCACGGCGCCGGTCTCGACGAGATTGCCATCCACGGCCCGACCCAGGTGGCGGAGATCCGCGACGGCGAAATTCGCGAGTACTTGCTCACCCCGGCGGACTTTGGCCTCGACACCTACCCGGTCAGCGCCATCCAGGGCGGTGAGCCCGAGGAGAACCGCGCCATCACCGCCGCCATCCTGGAAGGGCGCGGCAGCCCGGCCCACAACGCCGCCATCGCCGCCAACGTGGCGCCGCTCCTGGTCATGGCGGGCGAGGCCCCGGACTTTCGGCAGGCCGCCGCCCGGGTGCTGGCGGTGCTGGCAAGCGGCCAGGCCGCCCTCCTCGCCCGGGATCTCGCCACCCTGAGCCATCAGGAGGCATGATGTCAGCCACCACCACAGCGTGCCCCAGGGGCACTCACCCAGAACGCCCGACGGGCAACAGCCAGCTTCGCAAGGATAACGAGATGTCAGATGTCATTGCTCCCCACGCCTTTCTGAACATGGCCTCCATCAGCCAGACCATTCTCGGCAAGATCGTGGCGGCCAAGCAGGAGTGGGTCGCCGCCCGCAAGGAGAGCCAGCCCCTGGCGAGCTTCCAGGACGCGCTGACCCCGAGCGATCGGGACTTCGAGGGGGATCTGCGCCAAGGCTCCACCCGCTTCATTCTGGAGTGCAAGAAGGCCTCCCCCTCCAAGGGCTTGATCCGCAACGACTTCAGCCCGGAGGCCATCGCCGACATCTATGGCCACTACGCCACCGCCATCTCGGTGCTGACGGACGAGAAGTTCTTCCAGGGGGATTTCGCCTTCCTGCCCCGGGTACGGGGCCGCGTCCAGCAGCCGGTGCTCTGCAAGGACTTCATGATTGACCCCTATCAGGTCTATCTGGCCCGCCACTATCAGGCGGACGCCATCCTCCTGATGCTCTCCGTGCTCACCGACGAGGGGTATCGCGCCCTGTTCAAAGTGGCGAAAGAATTGGGCCTCGGAGTGCTCACCGAGGTGAGCAACGAGGAGGAGCTGACCCGCGCCATCGACCTCGGCGCCCCGGTGATTGGCATCAACAACCGGGATCTGCGGGATTTGAGCGTCGATCTCGCCCGCACCCGGCAGCTGGCGGCCAGGATCCCGGGGGATCGGGTGGTGATCAGCGAATCCGGCATCAACCACCGCGCCCAGGTGGCGGCCCTGCGCCACCACGCCAAGGGCTTCCTGGTGGGCTCTTCCCTCATGGCGGAGCCGGATCTGGAGGCCGCGGTGCGCAAGCTCGTGCTCGGCCAGAACAAGGTGTGCGGCCTGACTCGTCCCGAGCACGCCGCCGCCGCCCATCAGGCGGGCGCCGTGTTCGGCGGCCTTATCTTTGTGGCGAAAAGCCCGCGCTACGTGGACATTCCCGCCGCCCGCGCCGTGATGGCGGGTGCGCCGCTCTCTTACGTCGGGGTGTTTCGCAATGCCCAGCCCGCCACCATCGCCAAGACGGTGGATGCGCTGGGGCTCGCCGCCGTGCAACTGCACGGGGATGAAGATGCCGCCTATGTCGAGGCACTGCGCGCGCTGCTGCCGGCAGGCTGCCAGATCTGGAAAGCGGTTGGAGTCACAAGTGGCGAGCCCCTGCCCGCCCTCGACTACCAGGTGGATCGCCTGCTGCTGGATACGAAAGTGGGCAGCCAGAGTGGCGGCACCGGCCAGGCGTTCGACTGGGCCCTGCTGGCCAATCTCGATAAAGCCAGGCTGATGCTGGCGGGGGGGCTCAACCCCGACAACGCCCTGCAGGCCGCCCAGGTGGGCTGTGTGGGCCTCGATTTCAACTCCGGGGTGGAGAGTGCCCCGGGCCAGAAGGATGCGCACAAGATGGCGGCGGCCTTTGCCGCTCTGCGAACCCTCTAGTGACATGTACCAAATTAATGAACTGCGTTTGCCTATAAGCACAAGGAATAATGTATGACCCTGCTCAATCCGTTTTTCGGTGAATTTGGTGGTATGTATGTACCCCAGATCCTCATCCCCGCCCTGCTCCAGCTGGAGAAGGCCTTCGTCGATGCCAAGGATGACCCGGCCTTCGTTGCCGAGTTTGGGGAACTCTTGACCGAGTATGCCGGGCGCCCGACGCCCTTGACTCTCACCCGCAATCTGACCAAGGGAACCAAGACCCGGCTTTACCTCAAGCGTGAAGATCTGCTGCACGGCGGCGCCCACAAGACCAACCAGGTGCTGGGCCAGGCCCTGCTCGCCAAGCGCATGGGCAAGAGCGAGATCATCGCCGAGACCGGCGCCGGCCAGCACGGCGTCGCCACTGCCCTGGCCTGCGCCCTGCTCGGCCTCAAGTGCCGGGTCTATATGGGGGCCAAGGATTGCGAGCGCCAGAAGCCGAACGTGTTTCGCATGAAGTTGATGGGGGCCACAGTGATACCTGTGCACTCCGGCTCATCCACCCTGAAGGATGCCTGCAACGAGGCGCTGCGTGACTGGGCTGCCAACTACGACAGCGCCCACTACCTGCTCGGCACCGCCGCCGGCCCCCACCCCTTCCCCACAATCGTGCGGGAGTTCCAGAAGATGATCGGGGAAGAGGCCAAGGCCCAGTGCTTCGAGAAGGAGGAGCGCCTGCCCGACGCCGTGATCGCCTGCGTCGGCGGCGGCTCCAATGCCATCGGCATGTTTGCCGACTTCATCGATGAGCCGTCGGTGCGCCTTATCGGGGTCGAGCCCGGTGGTCACGGCATCGAGAGCGGCGAGCACGGTGCACCGCTCGGTCACGGCAGCAAGGGGGTCTTCTTTGGCATGCACTCCTACCTGATGCAGGACAAGCAGGGGCAGATTCAGGAGTCCTACTCCGTCTCGGCGGGGCTGGACTTCCCCTCCGTCGGCCCCCAGCACGCCCACCTGGCCTCCATCGGCCGCGCCGAGTATGTCTCCGTCACCGACAAGGAGGCGCTGGACGCCTTCCAGGAGCTGGCCAAATCAGAAGGGATCATACCGGCGCTGGAGTCCTCCCATGCCCTGGCCCACGCCCTCAAGATGGCACGCAGTGAACCGGAAAAAGAGCAGGTGCTCATCGTCAACCTCTCCGGCCGTGGCGACAAAGACATCTTCACCGTTGCCGACATTTTCGAGAAAGAAGGAACCTTGTCATGAACCGTTACGCACAACTCTTCTCCCGTCTGGACAAGGCCAATCAGGGCGCCTTCGTGCCCTTCGTGATGCTGGGTGATCCCACCCCCGAATTGTCCCTGGCCATCGTCGATGCCCTGGTCGAAGGGGGCGCCGACGCCCTGGAGCTCGGCATTCCCTTCTCCGATCCGGTGGCGGACGGCCCCACCATACAGGGTGCCGCCCTGCGTGCCTTTGCCAGCCACACCACCCCGGACGACTGCTTCGGCCTGCTCACCCGCATCCGTGCCAAGTACCCGCAGCTCCCCATTGGCCTGCTGGTCTACGCCAACCTCGTCTATGTGCGACACATCGACGGCTTCTACGAGAAGTGCCAGCAGGCGGGCGTGGATTCGGTGCTGGTCGCCGACGTGCCGGTGCAGATGTGCGCCCCCTACAAGGCGGCGGCCGACAAGTTCGGTATCGACAGCATCTTTATCGCCCCGCCCAACGGCGACGCCGAGACCCTGAAACAGGTGGCGGAACTTGGCAGCGGTTACACCTATCTGGTGAGCCGCGCCGGTGTGACCGGTGCCGAGACCAAGGCCGGCATGCCGGTGGATGGCCTCATCAACACCCTGCGCGAGTTCAAGGCCCCCCCCGCCCTGCTCGGCTTTGGCATCAGTGAACCGGCTCAGGTGCGTGAAGCCATTGCCGCCGGTGCCGCCGGTGCCATCTCCGGCTCCGCCGTGGTGAAGATCATCGAGACCCACCACAAGAACCCGGAGCATATGCTCACCCGTCTGAAAGAGTTTGCGGAAGGGATGAAGGCCGCGACCAATCGATAAGGGGCGCACTGGCCAAATGCCCTTGGCCGTGAATGATACGGCTGCGTATCCGCCTCAGCCATAATGATATCAGCGTACCAAAGGGAGCCTAACCGGCTCCCTTTCTATTTCGTATTTGTTGTGATCATCAACATCGTTGTACCGTTTCTTGGGAAGGCAATAGGAGAAGAACCTCAGAGATCCCCTCATTTTTAGAGACTCAAATAATTCCAAGTGTGCGGGTATATAAGCGGTGTTGCTTCAGGTAGTAGATAAATTTATCCATCAACAAGACCGCATTGGCTTCTTTCATTTTAGGTAGCAACTGGTAATAGATGACCCCTTGCCGAAAGAACGAATAGGTTCGGCTCTTGCTGGTATTGACCTTGATCGTTCTCTCTAGACCGACACTGTCTCCAGCCTTACCCAGCAGCGTCAGCAAGACGATGGCCAGGGCACTGAATAAAAACAGTCGGTCGCGCCGGACCGGATTACTGATGTGCACATCTCCCATACCCATGCCGAATTTGTAATCTTTGATATCACGAAAACTGGTCTCGATACCCCAGCGCTGGCCGTATAGTTGCAACGCCTTGGCGGCGCTCAGGTCGGTCCGGTTACTGGCCAGAAACCACGCGTCTTTCATGCCACTCTTATGACAACAATAGACCCGTTCGACAGGCTGTCGCTGCCCAGTTATCTCCACCGCTTTGAGGGTTCGGGTGCGCCCGGTCGGCGTTAGCCAGTCCCGAGCTGGAACCTGCTCTACACCAGGGTAACCAACCAAAACATTTCCTTTAAATCTAATGAGATAAGCAAAGCCTAGCTCTTGCTCCAGGCGTTCGAACAGCTCCATGTAACCAAAGCCGCGGTCAGCTACTACCGTCACGAAGATACCCTCTGGCAACGTCTGCTTGAGCTTGGTGAGCAGCTCTTTCTCATGGGCATTGCGTTGCCCTTTGAGCAACGATTTCCGATGGGTTTTCCACAGCAGCGGAGTACTGCGACCGTGGTTGGTTTGCAGGCTGATAACCAAGGTACTGTGATCATCGGCATCGAATTCGGTCCAGTCCATGGAGACTACGATCTCGGTACGTTCACCGACCACATAGGGCACCCAATCGTCAAAGAGGCTCCAGACATTGAGCTTGGTGTTAGTGAGCAGGCGATCCACCTGTTTAACCGCATGTTTACGTTCGAGACCGTTGGCCAAGGAGAGGCCACTACCGATGGCGTGGATGGCCAGTGAACCTGACTCGATAACCCCGAGGGTAGCATTGGCGAGGGAAAGAACACGCTTGGCATGCATGTCCTGTCCAAATATATCGTCGATGTGGTTGAGGATTAGTTCGTGGTTAAACATGGGGATAGTCTGTTGGGTATTAGCTGGTCAAGGATGGCGATCATACCTCAGAAGCCGCGCCACGCCTCGCTCATATGAGGGGATGGTTAAGG
>NZ_JBFOCN010000080.1:0-2124 GCF_040907815.1 Aeromonas sp. s6 | reverse complement strand
CGCAAGGCTTGGGCTAGCGACTCGACCGGTTCGCTGGTCAGCAACAACCATTTCAACGGGGTCTCACCCTTGGGCGGGTTAATCTCCTCGGCCAGCACCGCGTTGAGCGTGATATTCCCCTGTTTTAGCGTGATGCGCCCACTGCGCAGGCTCAAGCTCGCCTTGCGGGCTGGTCGATTTTTACGTTTACCGCGTTTATCCACCACGCCCTTTTGCGGAATACTGATCTGATAGCCACCCAACTCCGGTTGGTTCTTCAGATGGTCGTACAGATACAACCCAGACTCTACGTCCTTGCGTGGGTGCTTGGAGCGCACCACGAAGCGCTCGTTATGCGCCAGTTTGTCCTGCAGATAAGCATGGATATCGGCTTCGCGGTCACAGACCGCAATCACGTTGCTCATCATGCTGCCCATGCGTAACCGGCTAGTTGCGGCCGCAGCCAGCCATTTGCCACTCTCCTTTTCATCCGCATCGGCAGGGTCATCCGGGCGCATCCACCACTCCTGATGCAGTAATCCTACGGTGCGGAATGTGGTGGCCTCGAGCAAGAGCACGGAGTGAACCCACCATCCGCGGGATTTATCCTGAATAGAGCCCAGCTTCCCAAGCTCTTCGGCGACCTGGTGGCGATAACTCAAAGAGGTGGTGTCCTCAATGGCCAGCAGTTCGGGAAACTTCTGAGCCAACTTGACCGTTTGCATCGCGCCAGCCTTTCTGATCGCCTCGGCAGAAACGTTGGGATTGCGGATAAATCGGTAAGCGCCTTCCTGCATGGCTTCACTGCCCTCGGATGAGATGGTTATTGATTTTCCAGAATATTTTGCCAATTGAGCGGCGACGTTAACCAGACGGGTGGTACGGCGAGGATCACCCAGCGCCGCCGAAGAGAAAACAGATTTGGCCCAGTCAGCCGTACGATGAAGAGCAGAAGTTATCATGATCGTTACTATGTTGGGAGTCACATAGAAGATCAGATCCTGGAAAACGGGAAAGGTTCCGTTCAGGACGCTACTTGTGTATAAGAGTCAGGATGATGGCTGGGCCATGCTTGGCGAGATTGGCAACCACATTTCAAACCATGCTTCATTTGATCAACGAAACTACGGATTTAGAAAACTGAGCGATCTATTCCAGTCCATCGATCTCTTCGAGATGAAAAAGACAAATGGTTCAGTTATTTGGGTTAGAGACAAAAGAAAAGCAAAACAACTGAATAAGTCCACGACGCCCTTACAATCCGCAGCAAGTAAAAACTAATCATAAGTCTCTATGGTCGAAGAACGAAACGAGCTCTGACACGCAAAATATACTCCCTAATAAATGCAGCCAATAAGTTGGCATCTTCGTTAGGGAGTTATCTGAAGTGATAAAATAAACCATCACCTCGCTAAAAGATACATTATTTGTCATTAAAAGCTTTAACGTGATTGAACCAACCCTAAAAACAATCTAACGCTAGGATAAGATATAATAGCTCCGAACACAGCGATACCAACCCCCAGCTCCCGACAATAACCAATCGACAGCATATAGTTTGAAAATATCCACAGGAGACCACTCGCTTTCCCACTAAATGTCATTATTTCACATGAATCAGCCAAAACAATATTGGTACCGATAAGCACAAAACCGGCGCCGGCAGAAAAGACCAGCAACGCATGACCAATGACAAAGAGCTGGGCCCGCTTATCGCCATCAGAAAAATAAATGCCAAACCAGAATAAAACCAGAGATAACGGGAACAGGTTAAATGCAATCCAATCAATCACTCTGGTAGAGGATGAACTATCAAAAATGACTGCATTGCCGGTAACAACAAGCAACATGATAAACAGCAGAAAAAACCACCTCATTGTTTCACCCAAGCACCAAGAACGACGATATGATTGTTATATCCTCATCTGCTGAACTTGCGAAGCTGTACAGATCTAGTTATCACCTGACACCGGCCTCAAACCGGTGTCTTGTTTACGCTACTTTAGTGCGCACTTCCTTCGGTATCAATTTCAGACCCTTTTTGAACATGCTGTAGGGGGTTTGACCCTCCATCATCCTGCCCTGATGTGGCCGCTGGGTGTTGTAGTGATCCAGATAGCTGTCCAGGTCTGTCTGCATCTGCTC
>NZ_JBFOCN010000008.1:0-18441 GCF_040907815.1 Aeromonas sp. s6 | reverse complement strand
ACCATCAGCGACGCCCCGAAAACCGACCTGACCATCAAGGTGGTGGTGGGTCATATCACCACCGACAACGGTGATGTCCAGGCGGTGACCCGCGAGGTGGTCATCAAGGCGAACACCACCTCGGTGAGCTTCGACGTGGCGACCCTGGATGACGTTTATGCCGAGCCGGCCGAGCAGTTCCAGGTCAGCGTGAGCGAGACCAGTGGCGGTGGCTACGAGAAGGCGCCGGCACTGCCGGGTGCAGTGACCACCACCATCACCGATGAGACGGTACCGAGCGTGGAAGACACCGTGTTTGCCCAGATCGCGGTGGATAAGGCCAGCGTGGCGGAAGGTGGCGTGCTCAAATACACCGTGAGCTTGGTCGATAAGGATGGCAATGCCATAACCCTGCCGACAGGCAAAGTGGTGACCCTGAACCTAGCATGGAGCGGTGCTGCGGCCAATGATGGCGACACTAGCGGCCGCCCAGCCAGCGTGACCATAGGTACGAACGGCAAAGCCGAATTTACTGTTGCTACAGTAAACGACACCATTTATGAGATGGAGGAAAAGCTTGCTGTAACTATTAGCGGTGTGAAGACCAATTCGGCATTTGAAGCTATCTCGATAGTAAATGGAAAAGGTAGTGCTGAGACCGTCATTGTGGACAACGATGCCCCTCCTTCTGTGGTGATCAATAAACCGGCTGTTGTGTCTGAAGAGGGGCTGGCCAACGGATTACAAGATGATCTAGGCAATACGGATACCACTAATGCGAAGGTTGCTAGCGGCACTATTACAGTGGCGGATATCGATAGCAGTAGCGTGACGGTCAGCCTCTCTGGCCCGTCCGGGCTCAAGTCTGGCGGGCTGGATGTGAAGTGGAGCTGGGATGCATCAGGCAAGGTGTTGACCGGATATACCGGTACCTTGGGGGGGGCGGACTACAAGGCTGTGCTTGATGTCAAGCTGACTGCACCTGCAGGTAGTACCAAAGGAGATTGGGGTTATGACGTTACTCTGAAAGGCGCCCTAGATCATCCGGTGACTGGTGCCGAGGACACGCTGAGTTTCAACATCGTAGTCTCTGTTTCTGATGGCCAGAGTACTACGAGTGCTTCGTTGCCCATCACTGTGGAGGATGATGCCCCCATTGCTGGCGATGCTGCAGCGGTTTCGCTGGTAAAAACCAGTATTCCTGATGTATTGACCGGCAAGTTCAGCATGACTGGTTATAGCGGGGATCGCACCAGCATTGATGGTGGCAAGTTCACCATTACGGCTAAAGGGTTCCTCTCTTCAACGTCTACTGTCTTGACCGGTGCTCTGGTTAATGGCTCGGGCGAAGGCATTGGTGTCAAGAGCTCGACAGCCCCTTACCACAATATTGAGAACGAGGTCGATTTCCGCAAACTGGCAGACGGCTCAGGGGTATCTGAAGAGCTGGTGATCAAACTGGATGCTGGCACTGTGGCTTACGGTGCCAAGATCGAGTTCAGCAAGATGTTCGGTGGTGAGCTGGAGAGCGGCGTGGTCGAGTTCTACCGTGATGGAGTTCTGATCTCAACACTTCCCTTTAGGTCGGATGCGGCGGGGGGAGAGTACAACCAGAACTTCCAAGTGCAGCAGGGTGGTTTTGACACCATGGTGATCAAAGCAACCGATAACGGCAATTCGTTCAACGTCAAGGACAACAGCGACTTTACCGTCAAGTCTATCGAGTTTCTGGGTTCCGATACGCCACAGGCAATTGCCTATGGCTCGGGGACAGTTGCACCGCAATGGGGAGCTGATGGCAAAGGGAGTCTGGAGCTGGTTACCGGCACCGTTGAAACGGGTCTGAAAACTGCTGCTGGTCTGGCAATTACCATTACCGCGGAAGGTGCCAACAGCATGGTTGGCAAGGCCAGTGATGGCAGCTTGATCTTCAAGATGCAATTCACGCCTGCAACGGGCAAGTGGGAGTTCTTCCAGTATGCAGAGATGCAGCGCCCGGTTGGTGATGGCGACATTGACTTCACCTTCAAGGCCTATGATCGGGACGGTGACAGCTCGCAAGGCAGCTTTGCTGTCAACCCGCTGGCGCGCCCTGATGTAACCGGCGTATCGAGTGCCACTGTGGTTGAAGGGGCTACCTTGCAGCATGTTGTGACCTTGAGTGGTGCGACTAATGTGGCGACTGAGTACAGCCTCTCAATCGCGGGTAGTGGTACTCATGCTGCCTCTAACTCTGACTGGGGAACTCTGCAGTTCAGTCACGGTGTTACCTATAACAGCAGCACAGGCAAAATCTCAGTACCAGCCGGTGTGACGAGCTTTACCGTGTCAGTGCCGACAGTGAATGACAAGCTGGTAGAACAGACAGAAACCTTGACTCTGACTGTAGGTGGTGCGACCGGAGCCGGAACCATTACTGACAACGATCTCTCTGTGCGACTGGGCAATGGGCTGGTTGATGAGGATGGTTTGTCTGGCGGAAATGCACACTTGCCTGAGCCTGTGGGTATGCCTGCTAGCGGTCCGCTTTCTGTGACTCAGTCGCTGCAGGTGACGGATGGCAGTGGTGGCAATGTCTCTGGCGTACAACTCAAACTTGTTGGCATCACGGGTCTGAGCGGGGTGACGGGCATTGATGGTCAGCCGGTCAATATTGTTCAGGATGGCGCCGGGCTCAAAGGGTACTTTGGTAACAACCCCGCCAATGTGGCCTTTACTGTGACAGTGGATAACAGTGCCAACCCACCGAGCTACACCTTTACTCTGCTCAAGCCGCTTAGCCATACAGTGGATGGTCAGAGCACCGTGTTGACCAGCCAGGACGAACTGCGCTTTACCGTCAACTATGAGGTAAGCAAATCTGGAGCTGAGACTGCCACCGGTTCGTTTGACTTGGCTGTGCGTGACGATGTGCCGGTTGCAGTGGTCGATGATGCGAAAGTCGATGTTGTAGTTGATACCTTCCTGTTTTCTGGTGTCGAGGCTTCATGGATTAATGTTTCTGGCGGTAAAAATCTGGAGCATTTTGACGGCCCTGATAATGATACAGCGAAGGATCAAATTCGCTGGGGTGGAAAAAATGAAAATAAATCGGGTTATGGTTTTGCCGATAACGATGCGGCCTTGAACGGAGAGATCCCGCTCAACGAAGAGATCAAACTGGGTACTTTCACCCACTACAATTATCCGGTTTCCTCCGGTACGGCTATCAACACTGTAACCATGCAGGCAACCTTCTCGGTTACCGACTCCATGGGCAGAGTGACACCAGTGACTGTGACCATCAATTTCAATCACAACGAAACGCCGAACGATTGGGCCGATCCGCGAGATATCATCACTATCGGAACTGCGACCGCGAGCTTCAACTTTGAAGGCAAGGTCTACAGTCTCGAGGTGCTGGGTTTCCGTGATGCAGGTGGCAATGTGGTGAAGACTATCTACACCAACGAAAATGCCAGCAACAGCTTCGATCTGATCGTCAAGTTGGTGGAAGGGTCTGGTTATCAGCTGCCACAGACCACAGGTAATGTGCTGGCCAACGATCTTGCCGGTGCTGATGGTGGTCTGAGTGTCATTGGCTACGGGGTCGGCAGCAGTTCGACCACCTATACCAATGGTGCGGGTACCCAGGTAGTCGGTTTGTACGGGGTACTGACCATTCTGGCCAACGGTGCCTATACCTATCAGGTCACCAAGAATGGCAGCCAGATCCCGGCTGATGCACGCGAGGTGTTCAGCTACAGCGTGCGCGATGGCGATGGCGATACCACCAACAGCACCTTAACCATCAGCGTCAATCCGGTGGACAGCAACGGGGTTCCGGTTCATCTGCCGCTGACGGTAGATGGTACTGACCTCAACGACTCCATCGTGGTACGCAATGGCGAGAGAGCAGCTAATCCTGACCGTCTTGATGTTTCCTTCGGCGGTAATCTGCTGGGCGAAGTCACTACCAGTAACGGCGGTACCGACCACATACATGCCGGTACCAGCTACAACAAAGGGAGTGCCGACCAGATCGTCAGCAGCGGTGCAGGCAATGACCATATCGAAACCGGCAGCGGTAATGATGTGATTTATGCAGGCAAAACCGGGGCTGATGGATTCGGTACCGACGATTCGTTGCAACTGACGGTAAATCAGCTCAAGGCTCATCACATCATGACAGGCAGCTTGTCTGGTGCCGATGCCATGCTCGATGGCGACGGTCTGTTGCTGAGTGTTGATGTCAGCAGTAGCAAAGCGGATGTGGTCAATGGTGGCAGCGGCAATGACAAGATCTACGGGCAGTCAGGTTCCGATATCCTGTTTGGCGGTACCGGTGACGACTACATCGATGGCGGCAGTCATAACGATGGGCTGCGCGGCGGTCTGGGGAACGATATCCTGATCGGCGGGCTAGGCAATGATGTAATGCGTGGTGACGGCGGTTCAGATACCTTCGTCTGGAATCAGGGGGATACAGTATCCGGCTCCCTGACCAAGGATTACATCATGGACTTCAACAAGGGGTCAGGCACCATCAACCGTTTGGAAGAAGACAAGCTGGATCTGAGCGATCTGCTGGATCACGATGGTTCTCACAGTACGACTGACCTGAAGAGTCTGCTCTCGGTGTTCCAGGACAATGAAGGGGTGCACCTGCAGGTCAAGGAGAGCAGTGCCGCGCCGGTGACCCAGGAGATAGTGCTGATGAACCACACCTTCGACACCCTGACGGGCGGTTCAGGGACGACTGCCAACCAGGTGATCGATTTCATGTTGCAAAACAACATGTTGGATATCAACAAGTAACAGCCAAGCGGGCTGGGCAAAAGCGGCAGAGCAATCTGCCGCTTTTTTTATGGGGGATTTTTGGGTGGATGGGCGCAGACGAGGGGGAGGGCAATGCAAGAAGAAGATAAAAAAGGGCGCCCTTCAAGAGAAGGGCGCCCGGGGTAGACGGGATGATTGCCAGAGGATCAGGCGTTGACCCCTGCCAGGCGGGAGCCGCGCTGGAAGCAGTTGGCCAGCAGCAGCAAGGTGGTGACACCGACGGTGCCGAGCACCAGCCAGGGCAACCAGGGTTGCCCCTGGGCCATGGCGTAGTCGTGCAGAGCACCGCCCCCCACGTAACCCGTCATGCCCCCGAGCGCCAGCCCCAGTCGGCTGAAGCCCATGTAGCTGCCCCGCGCCCCCGGTTGTGCCAGCTTGGTCATCAGGGTTTCCCGCGCCGGCTCGGCGATGACGATGCCAAGGTAGAAGCAGGCGAGCAGCAGGAAGACGGCGGGCAAGGTGGTAGCAAAGGCCACCAGCCCGATCCCCGTGGTCATCAGCAGCACCCCCGCCATCAGGCGGTTCTCCAGCTTGAAGTGGCGCTCGCCGAACCGGGCAAGGGGGTAGAGCAGGGCCAGGGAGATGGCCGTCTCCAGGGTATACATCCAGCCCACCGCCGTGGTGCTGCCCGCCATCTGTTTGACCAGAATGGGGAAGATCAGCATGACCTGCACCCAGAGCGCGTAGTAGCCGCTTAAGATCAGCACCAGTCGGCAGAAGGCCTTGTCCGCCAGCACCTGGCCGAGGCCGTCCCGGATCGGCGTCGGGCGCACCGAAAGCTTGTAGGGGGGCAGGATCAGCAGGTTGCACAGGGCGGCGCAGACGAAGAGGCCGGCACCCAGCAGGCAGACATATTCAAAATCGAAGTTGAGCAGCCAACTGCCGAGCAGGGCTCCCACCACGGCGCCGGCGCTCTCCAGCATCATCAGCAGGGAGATGTAGCGACCCCGCTCCCGTGGCCGGGTGAACTTGATCACCAGGGCGGCGCGGGGGGGATCGAACAGGCAGCCACCCAGCCCCGAGATGATGCAGGAGAGGATCAGTTCCAATCCGCTCTGGGCATAGGCCAGGCTGGCAAACCCCAGCGCCCGCAGCAGCATGCCGCAGACGATGAGGGGGCGCGCCCCGAACTTGTCGGCGAGGGAGCCGCCAAAGACCCCCAGCCCCTGCTGGGTAAGCTGACGCAGCCCCAGTGCCAGTCCGACCACACCGGCGGCCCAGCCCAGTTGGTCGACGAAGCGCAGGCTGATCATGGGCATCACCACGAAGAAGCCCAGGATCACCAGCAGGGAATCCAATGCCAAGAACCACCGCCCCAACCGCCTCGCCCGATCCACCATGACCCTGATACCTCTGTTTGCTTCGCTGATATTGTTGTCTTTCTTGCCCGAACGGCGCCGTCACCAAACAGAGCCAAGGGGGATGACAACTCCCTGGCTCGGTGGCGTTCAGCCGGTTCATGACGATTGATGCTGCTATTCTGGTGGGGCTCCAGATATAGTGGTAGCCGACAACTGGCTATATTTCATATTGGATTTGGTTATGGCTATGACCCTCGACGATTTGCAACTGCTGCTGGACGTGGCCAACCGTGGCAGCTTCAGCAAGGTGGCCGCCATTCGCGGCTGGTCACAACCCATGGTGAGCCAGCGCATTGCCGTGCTGGAGCAGGAGCTGGGCCAGTCCCTGTTCCGTCGCCATCGTCGGGGGGCCACCCCGACCCCGGCCTGCGAGCAGTTTCTGCCTGCCGCGACTGCGGCCCTGAGCGCACTGGAAGGGGGGCGGCTGGCGATGCAGGGGGCGCCTGCATTGCCGCGGATCCGGCTCTCCTGCCTCCCCTCCCTGACCACGGCGGTGTTCGGCCCCCTGCTGCTGGCCCTGGTGGACGAGACCTTCGAGATCCGCTGCAACACGGATCACTCTGGCATCATCATGCAGGAGTTGCTGACCGGCGAGACCGACGTGGGCTTCATTCTCAAGTGCCCTGCCATCGCGGGCATCCAGCTCGAACTGCTTTACCGTTCCCCGATCATCGCCGTGGCCTGCGCCACCCACCCGCTGGCCGGGCGGCAGGGGCTGACCCTGCAGGACATTGCCAACGAGCGGCTGGCGCCCCAGCAGTGGGGGACGGGCTGCGACGAGCTGATCCTGCAGTTGCGTTTGCTGCGTCAGGTGGCGAGCCCGCTGCACGCCATCCAGCCAGCAAGTGCGGCGCGGGAGCTGGCGCTGGAGCACGGCTTCATCACCCTGATGCCGGCGCTCGCCATCACCCGGGATCTGGAGTTCGGTCGCCTGGTGAAGCTGGACGTGGTGGATCTGCCACCGGATCACTGGGACGTGATGATGGCCTGGCGCAGCGGCAAGCGCCCCAATCCCGCCAAGGAGCGGGTGCTGGAGGCGGCCCGTACCCTTGCCCGGCGCTGGTCGGGCAAGCGGACATAAAAAAGCGCCGGACCAGGCCGGCGCTCTTCGCTTATTCCCCTTGATGCCCGCTCAGACTCAGTAGCTGGCCTTGAGGGTGACGCCGGAGAAGGCGCTGAACCCGCTCAGCTGCACGTGCCAGGTCCCCGCCTTGGGGGCGTTCAGGGTACAGGTTTCGGCATTGCCGCTCTTGTAGGGGCGGCAGTCATAGCTGCTGGCGGTCGGCGCGCTGCCGAACTTCACGTAGAGATCCGCATCCCCGCTGCCGCCGCTGCTGGTCACCACCAGCTGGCTTCTGCCGGCGGGCACCTCGACGGTGAAGTTCAGCTTGCCCCCCTTGGCGGCGGTGAGATTGCTCACCAGTACCCCGTTTTGCAGCACGCTGCCCGGTTGGGGTGTGGTGCCGCCGCAGGTGGCATTGACCCCGACGGCGGTGAAGGCGGCTGCCACGTCGCTCACGCTGTAGCCGAGATCCGTGGCGGCCCTGGTCACCCCGCACGCCCCCTGATCGAAGGTGGTGTTGGGGCCCCAGTAGAGGCGGTTGGCCAGCACGAACACCTCGAACGCCTTGCGGGTTTGCCAGCCGCTGGTGTTGGCCAGCAGGTAGAAGGCGCGGTTGTAGACCCCGGAACTGTGGTGCACGTCGATGCCGTCATAGTAATCGCTGGCGTGGCCGATGGACTTGCCGTCCCGGGCCGGGTCCTCGAAGTAGCGCAAGGAGCCGTTGCCCTTGAAGATCTGGGCCCCCACCAGCCAGTCGTTGCTGCCCTTCATGTAGTATTCGGCCGCTTCCCCCGCCATGTCGGAGAAGGCCTCGTTGATGCCGCCAGACTGACCGGAGTAGACCAGTCCTGAGTTCTGCTCGGTGAAGCCATGGCTCACCTCGTGGGCCGCCACATCCAGGCTCACCAGCGGATAGAAGGTGGTGGCCCCGTCGCCGAAGGTCATCTGGCTGCCGTCCCAGAAGGCGTTCTCGTAGTTGCGGCTGTAGTGCACCCGCATCTTGAGCTTGAAGCTCAGCGGCGCCGTGTTGTACCAGTTGCGGTACATGTCGAACACCACGTTGCCGAAGTAGTGGGCATCGTTGAGAGGGGAATAGGCACCGTTGATCTCCTTGACCGTGTTCTCCGGGCAGGTGAACTGGTGGATGGTGCCCCCCGTGGTGCCGTGATTCATGTTGAGGGTGTCCACGTTGGTCCCCGTCATGCGGCAGTTGTCATCTACCTGCAGGGGGCCAAAGTCGGCGCCGTAGAAATACTTGCCGGTCTTGACGTTGCCCCCCGGGCCGGTGGCGTCCTTGTGGTTGATCCCCTCCCAGCGTTTGAGCTCGCTGCCGGTCTGGGCGTCGATCATCACGAAGGGGCGGCTCGGTTCCTTGCTGGCGGCGAGCCAGGAGACCAGATAGACCAGTCTGGCCTGGCCGGTCTCATCCTGCATCACGAACAGCTTAACCTGTTCGTTGCTCCCCTTGGCACCGCTGCGAGCCTGGCGTGCGGCGTCGCTGGCGGAGAGGGCAACGGCCGGGCCCGTCAGGTCGGCATCGATCTTGCGCAGCATGGTGCCGGACACCTGATTGACCTGGCCCCCCAGCGCCTGATCGGCCACCAGAACCTGGCCCCACACCGGAATCCCCTGCCAGGTCTGCTCATAGCGTATCCGCTGCTGGCCATTGGGCAGCGTCACCGCCCGCACCTTGCGAAACTCGCCATCCCCGGCGCCAAGGGCGCCAATCTTGGCGGCGCCACTCACCGCACCGGCCAGGTCGGAGACCTGGTTCACTTCCACCTGTTCTGCCGCCATGGCGGCGCTTCCCCAGCAGGCCAGCATGACGGCCAAATAGACTTTGTTCATCTCGTCTTTCCTTAGTCGATGAAGATTACACGCCGGGTCCGTTGCCCGGCGCTCTTACACTAGTGGGAAGGGGGAAAATAACGGCCTGTCATTTGTCACAGGGCAGCGAAAAAAGGTAGCACGATTCACTTTTACAGTGCCAATCATCCACAAATAATGGTAATGGCAGCATGTTAAACCGCTGTGAGGGGTGATTGATGACCTAGGGGGCAAGGTGCCCGCATGGGGATCGCCATATGGGGGTTGCCAGTGGGGAAGCAGGTTGAAAAGCCCTTGGCAAACAAGGGATTGATTGACTACATTGGCTCCCATGACGGCAGGTGGCCGGAGCGGAACCGGGGAGGAGTGGCGATGTTTTCATGGCAACTGGATGACGAGCTGGCGCTCCTGTTCCTGCAACCCGACATGGCCAGCGAGCTGTTTCGCCTCTGCCAGCGCAACCGCGATTACCTCTCCCAGTGGCTGCCCTGGGTGCCCCACATCCAGCAGCCCGCCGACAGCGCCACCTTCATTCGCCACTCCATCGAGAAGTTTGCCCGGGGGGAGGGGCTGACCACGGCCATCGAGTATCAGGGGGAGGTGGTCGGCGTCATCGGTTACAACCAGATCGATCAGGATCTCAGCAAGGTGACCATCGGCTACTGGCTGGCGGAGCGCTGGCAGGGGCACGGCATCATCACCCGGGCCTGCCAGGCCTTGATCCATCACGCCTTCGAGGAGATGGGGATGGAGAAGGTAGAGATCAGCGCCGCCCTCGAGAACGAGGCGAGCCGGGCCGTGTGCGAGCGGCTGGGAATGACCCAGGAGGGGATCACCCGGCGGGCGGAGCGGCTGGCGGACAGGGTGGTGGATCATGTGCACTACGGCCTGCTGCGGGACGAGTGGCTGAGGCTGAGGGATCTCTGATGACCTTCCTGTCCGCTTCCAACCTCCTGAGGGTGAGATGACGACGCTGCCCCACATTGCCACCCCCCGTACCCGGCTGACCGTGCTGACCCCGGAGCGGGCCTGCCTGATGGTGGATTTCTATCTGCGCAATCGCGCCCATCTCTCCCCCTGGGAGCCCAGGCGGGAGGAGAGCTTCTACACCCTGGCCCACTGGCAGACCCGCTTGCGCGACGGTTACGGCCACTATTTCGAGGGCAGTGCCGTGCAACTGGTGGCGCTCGATCCCAGGGGGGAGCGGGTGCTCGCCACCTGCAATTTCACGAACATTGTGATGGGCATGTTCAAGGCGTGCCACCTGGGCTATGCCATCGACAAGGAGCACGAGGGGCAGGGCCTGATGCAGGAGGTGGTGGCCGCCGGCATCGATCACCTGTTCCGGGAGCGGGGCCTGCATCGCATCATGGCCAGCTACATGCCCGCGAACCTGCGAAGCGGCGCGCTCCTCGAACGGCTGGGGTTCGAGCAGGAGGGATACGCTCGGGACTATCTGATGATCAACGGCCGCTGGGAGGACCACGTCCTCACCGCGCTCATCAATCCCGCTGGCTAGCAGAGCCGTTGTCGAAAGGGGGGCTGGCGGGTGACCGCCATCGCTTTTTCACTGCAAGATCGCACTATCTGTACGCCTCTCATACCCCTGGGGATAAAAGCGTGTAAAATTGCGCCCTGAATTTTCCCGGCCGGCAGACGCAGGCCGCGACTCCATACATGCAAGGCAGACATTGTGACAGAAGTAGATAGATTCGCGGACATTCGCCCCTATCGCGATGAAGAAGTACCGGCTGCCATCGAGCGGCTGATCCAGGATGACGAGTTTATCGGCGCCATCGCCAAATACCGCTTCGGTTCCCTGATGAGCTGGCTGGGTTGGGCCATTCGCCCGCTGATCCGCCAGTTCCTGCGCCACAAGTGGGCCAAGGTCAGCACCATCCATCAGGTACAGATGGGGGTAACCCGCTACATGACCCGGATGATCGCCACCTCCACCCAGGGAGTGAGCTTCTCCGGGCTCGAACACCTCAAGAAGGAGCAGGGCTACCTGTTCGTCTCCAACCACAGGGACATCGCCATGGATCCGGCGTTCGTCAACTGGGGGCTGCACACCCACGGGTTCGATACCGTGCGCATCGCCATCGGCGACAACCTGCTGCGCAAGCCCTGCGCCACCGAGCTGATGAAGCTCAACAAGAGCTTCATCGTCAAGCGCTCTGCCAAGGGACCGCGGGAGATGATGAAGGCCCTCGGCGAGCTGTCGGCCTACATCGGCCAGTCGGTGCACGAGGGGCACTCCATCTGGATCGCCCAGAAGGAGGGGCGCGCCAAGGACGGGGATGACAAGACGGATCCGGCCATCCTCAAGATGTTCTACGTGGACGGCAAGAAGCAGAAGATCGAGTTCGTCGACTACATGCGCAGCCTCAACATCGTGCCGGTGAGCATCAGCTACGAGCTGGATCCCACCGACAAGGCCAAGGCGCGCGAGCTCTACGAGAAGTCGGTCAACGGCAGCTACGAGAAGGGCGAATTCGAGGACATCGAGAGTATCGTCGCGGGCATCGTCGGCCAGAAGGGGCGGGTACATGTCTCCTTCGGCGCCCCCATCACCGAGGGCTTCAGCGATCCAGACGAGCTGGCGGCGCTCATCGACAAGGCGATCTGGAGCAGCTATCGCCTCTTCCCAGGCAACTACCTCGCGGCGGATGTGCCCGGCAAGGCCAGCACCATAGAGCAGAGTGCCTTCCTGACTCGCCAGTCCGAGGTGCCACAAGAGCACAAGGCCATCTGGCGCGCCATGTACGCCAAGCCGGTGGAAAACGCTGGCAAGGTTTGAATGGCACCGCTTTTGAGCGGGTGATGGAAAAAAAACGGGAGCAGATGCTCCCGTTTTTGCGTCTGGTCAAAGTCGGGGGAGATTGGGTAGTGAATAATATTGTTTCAACTGGTACGATCATCGGGTGAATGGGCGAGTATCTCTTGGCAGGGGCGGACGAGTATGCAACAGTGACTCGGCGCCATCGGCTAGGAAGCGACAGCGCCCCCGTCTGCACGGATGGCAGACGAGACGATAAAAGGACCTTTAATGGTCCTTTTTCATTGGTGCACAAAGATAGACCACAGATATATCTAAGGATGCGAACCTCATGATCACCGGCAGTCTGGATACCTTGCAACGCACCCCCTTGCCCGCCCCCCTGAACCGTATCGTGGCCGAGGTGGTGCAAAGCGTCGAACGCTGGCTGCACGCCCCCCTCGGCAAGCAGGAGGTCGACGGCCTCACGCTGTTCTGCCTGGTGAGCGAGGATCTGACAGAGCCGGTGGCGGATCGCCGGGGCGAGTTTCATGAGCAGTATCTGGACATCCAGCTGCTGCTGCGCGGCGAGGAGTGGATCGGCGTGGGCCCTCACGCCTACAGCCGGGACGGTGCCGACCATCCTCACCCCGATCTCTGGTTCGTCGATGACGAGCAGACCAGTTATCTGGCGTTGCAGCCCGGTGACTTCGCCATCTTCTGGCCGGGAGAACTGCATCGCCCCCTCTGTACCCTGACGACCCCAGGTCCGGTCAAGAAGCTGGTCGTCAAGGTTCACCAGTCGCTGCTGACCGGCGCCTGAGTGGCAACCGGGGCCTGGAGTCCCGAGTGATTGGGCCAACAGAGGCCCGTTGCGAATCGCTGATTCGACGCGCGCGCCAGACGAACGGTCTGAGCCCAACGATTTGAAAAATTGGACGCACCCTCCTGCGACCATAAGCCCCCGGCAGGGGAATCCCATCCATCGCTGGATGACACGACACTGTCGGCGTAAAGCCGAAGCACAGGAAGATGTAGAACATGAGCAAGTTGGTATTGATCCTTAACTGCGGTAGCTCTTCCCTGAAATTTGCCGTAATGGACGCTGAAACGGGCGAGGACATGCTGTCCGGCCTGGCCGAATGCTTCAATCTGGATGACGCACGTATCAAATGGAAACTCCACGGGGTCAAGGGCGACGCCATGCTGGGCGCCGGTGCTGCGCACCAGGAAGCCCTCGACCACATCGTGGGCCACATCCTGCCCCAGGATCCCGCCCTGGCCGATCAGCTGGTCGCCATCGGCCATCGCATCGTGCACGGCGGCGAGCAGTTCTCCCGCTCCGTGCGCATCGATGACGGCGTGATTGCCGGCATCGAGGCCGCCATTCCGTTCGCCCCCCTGCACAACCCGGCGCACCTCATCGGCATCCGTGCCGCCCTCAAGGTGTTCCCGGCCCTGGCCGACAAGAACGTGGCCGTGTTCGACACCGCCTTCCACCAGACCCTGCCTGAGGAAGCCTACCTCTACGCGCTGCCCTACAAGCTCTATCGCGAGAACGGCATCCGTCGTTACGGCGCCCACGGCACCTCCCACCGCTTCATCGCCGAAGAGACCGCCAAGGCGCTGGGCAAACCGCTCCATGAGCTCAACATCATCAACTGCCACCTGGGCAACGGTGCCTCCGTCTGCGCCATCAAGAACGGCGAGTCCGTCGACACTTCCATGGGGCTGACCCCGCTGGAAGGGCTGGCGATGGGCACTCGCTCCGGTGACATCGACCCTGCCATCGTCTTCTTCATGCACGACAACCTGGATTACAGCGTGGACAAGATCAACCAGGTGCTGACCCGCGAATCCGGCCTGCTGGGCATGACCGAGGAGAGCAGCGACTGCCGTTACGTCACCACCAACTACGCTATCGATGCCGGTGCCAAGCGGGCGCTGGATGTCTTCACCTATCGCGTTGCCAAGTACGTCGGTGCCTATGCTGCCGCCATGGATGGTCGCCTGGACGCCCTGGTGTTCACCGGCGGCATCGGCGAGAACGCCGCCATGGTGCGCGAGATGGTGCTGGCCCGACTGGCCCTGCTCGGCTTCAAGATCGACAAGGAGGCCAACAACGCAGCCGTACTGGGCGGTGAAGGCCCCATCACCGTCGAAGGCAGCCGTCTGGCCCTGGTGATGCCCACCAACGAAGAGCTGGTGATCGCCCGTGATGCCCTGAGCCTGGTCGGCTAAGGCACCCTCTGGTGACGACAACGCCCGGCCCCTGCCGGGCGTTGTCGTTTCGGCAATAGTGATCGGCCTGTCATTTGACATGGGGGACCAGATGCGTACCCTGACCGCTGTGTGATATTGCGGAGGTAACGATGAAAGAGATGTTTTTCAACTGGTTGTCAGGCCTGGGGGTCGATGTGACCCCCATGATGGCCCTGGTGATTGCCCTGGGGTTCATCGTGCTGACCGCCATGGTGCTGCACCTGGTGCTGCACCGCATCCTGCTGGTGCGCCTGGTGGGGCTGCTTGGCAAGACCAAGCAGATGTGGCTGCCGCCCCAGTTGCAGCAGCGCCTCTTCTACCGGCTCGCCTTCGTGTTCCAGGGCGCCGTACTGCTCGGTCAGGCGGAGATCTGGCTGCCCAAAGCGTCCGAGAGCCTGGCGCTTATCGAGTTGCTGGCCCAGCTCTGGATCCTGCTGTTCCTGCTGCTGGCCCTGTTCGCCCTGCTCGACTGCCTGCTCTCCCTGAGCCGGCATACCCGGCTTGGGCGGGATCTGCCCCTGCGCGGCATCTTCCAGGGGGTGAAACTGGTGGCCAGCATCCTGGTGGGCATCCTGATGATCGCCCTGCTGCTCGGCAAGTCGCCCCTCTTCCTGTTCAGCGGCCTGGGGGCCATGACCGCGGTCCTGATGCTGGTGTTCAAGGACCCCATCCTCGGCCTGGTGGCGGGTATCCAGCTCTCCGCCAACCGCATGCTGAGCGTCGGTGACTGGTTGCAGATGGACAAGTACGGGGCGGACGGCGAGGTGACCGACATCGGCCTCACCACGGTCAAGGTGTCGAACTGGGACAAGACCATCACCACCATCCCTACCTATGCCCTCATCTCCGACTCCTTCAAGAACTGGCAGGGGATGACCGAATCCGGCGGGCGCCGCATCAAGCGCAGCGTCAACATTGACATGACCAGCGTGCGCTTCCTCACCTCGCAGGAGCAGTTGCAGCTCAAGCAGGCCAGGTTGCTGGCGCCCTACCTCAGCCGCAAGGAGCAGGAGCTCAGCAGCTACAACCAGCAGCTCAGCGATGCCATCAGCTGCCCCATCAATGGTCGCCACCTCACCAACCTCGGCACCCTGCGCGCCTATCTGGACGCCTACCTGCGGGCTCATGCGGGCATTCGCAAGGACATGACCCTGATGGTGCGCCAGTTGGCACCGACCACGGACGGCCTGCCGCTGGAGATCTACTGCTTCACGGCGACCACCGCCTGGGCCGAGTATGAAGGGATACAGGCTGATATTTTCGACCACATATTTGCGATAATTGAGCAATTCCATCTGCGTTTTCATCAGTCGCCAACCGGTTATGACATGCACAGTTGGAAAAACGGCTGATCCCGCTTATGACAAGGTGCCGCGGCGCAGCGCGGCACCGTATTTAATCACCGACCCGTCAGCACGTGGCGGTTGAAATTTGCATGGCAGAGGAGAAAAATGGCGGCCTTCTCTTCGCCCCGGGCGCGCCCGTCGCCTCCGCGCTGGCCAGAGTGCTGAACCACCCCCTTTATCACAGGAAAGTTATGAAGCTCCTCCACAACACGGCGGCCGCACTGTGCTGCTCCCTGATCCTGGCCGCCATGCCCGCCCTCGCCATCGAATATGCCCTGCCCGCAGCCAACAGCCGCCTGGTGGGGGAGAACCTGGACTACGTGGTGTCCCCGGAAGAGGCGGGCCAACCCCTGGAAGCGGCAGCGGCCAGATTCCAGCTCGGCTTGACCAACATGCTGGAAGCCAACCCCAAGGCAGACCCCCTGCTGCTGCAGGCGGGCGAGAAGCTGGTGGTGCCGCATCAGCTGATCCTGCCGGATGCCCCCCGTGAAGGCATCGTGCTGAACGTCGCCGAGATGCGCCTCTACTACTACCCCAAAGGCAAGAAGGTGGTGGAAGTGCTGCCGATTGGCATCGGCCAGCTCGGCACCGACACCCCGGAAGACTGGGTGACCAGCGTGCAGCGCAAGAAGGCGGGCCCGACCTGGACCCCGACCGCGAAGATGCACGCCGAGTACGCCGCCCGTGGCGAGACCCTGCCCGCGGTCTGGCCGGCCGGTCCGGACAACCCCATGGGGCTGTTCGCGCTCTACATCGGCAAGATGTACGCCATCCACGGCACCAACGCCCAGTTCGGCATCGGCCTGCGGGTGAGCCACGGCTGCGTGCGTCTGCGCAACGACGACATCGAATACCTGTTCAAGCAGGTCCCGGTCGGTACCCGCGTCCAGTTCGTGAACCAGCCCATCAAGGCCTCTGTCGAGCCGGATGGCCGCCGCTACCTGGAAGTGCACCAGCCCCTCTCCCGCAACCAGGAGGAGTTCAACTCCAGCCTGCCGGCCCCGCTGCCCATGTCCACCGCCGTGACCCGCTTCATCGCCCACGCGGACAGCGACTCCCAGCTGGTCAAGCAAGCCCTGGAGCAGCGCAGCGGCATGCCCATCGCCATCAACCGCTGATCCCGCCCGTCGGTATCCCGAGCCCCGGCCACTGTCGGGGCTTTTTTATGGCGCGGGGGAGGGGATCATCAGGGTAAACCCTTGGCAGAGCGGGATAAAATCCGGCCTTATTGCAATTGAGTGGTTGCTTGGTTAGGTGTTAAACGTTTTCCATGTGTTTTTTATTTGTTAAAAGTGGTTGTGGTCCGGCGATCTGCTGATTACTCTAGGCCGGTTTTTTTAAGGAAGAGTCCGTCGCAAGAACGGGCACAGACGTCACATAACGGAGTTTTGAATGACAGCTAGCACCCCCATGCTCATCACCTTTCTGGTGTACATCCTCGGGATGGTGTTGATCGGCTTCATCGCCTATCGCGCCACCCGTAACTTTGACGACTACATTCTCGGCGGCCGCCGGATGGGGAGCTGGGTGACCGCCCTCTCCGCCGGTGCCTCCGACATGAGTGGCTGGCTCTTGATGGGCTTGCCAGGCGCCGTCTTCATCGGCGGCATCTCCGAGAGCTGGATCGCCATCGGCCTCATCATCGGCGCCTACTTCAACTGGCGCTGGGTGGCCGGTCGGCTGCGGGTTCACACCGAGAAGAACCGCAACGCCCTGACCCTGCCGGACTACTTCACCTACCGCTTCGAGGACAAGAGCCGGGTGCTGCGCATCCTCTCCGCCCTGGTGATCCTGCTGTTCTTCACCATCTACTGCGCCTCCGGCGTGGTGGCCGGTGCCCGCCTGTTCGAGAGCACCTTCGGCATGAGCTATGACACCGCCCTCTGGGTCGGCGCCGCAGCCACCATCACCTACACCTTCTTCGGCGGCTTCCTCGCGGTGAGCTGGACCGATACCGTGCAGGCCACCCTGATGATCTTCGCCCTCATCCTCACCCCGGTGTTCGTCATCATCGCCGTGGGCGGCATCGACACCGCCATGGTGCAGGTGGCGGCGCAGAACGCCAGCAACCTCGACATGTTCAAGAACCTGGACTTCATCGCCATCATCTCCCTGATGGCCTGGGGCCTGGGCTACTTCGGCCAGCCCCACATCCTGGCGCGCTTCATGGCGGCGGACTCCCACCACTCCATGGCCAGCGCCCGTCGCATCAGCATGACCTGGATGGTGCTTTGCCTGGGCGGCGCCGTGGCCATCGGTTTCTTCGGCCTCTCCTACTTCTCCACCTTCACCGAGCAGGCGGGCGGCGTGACCACCAACCCGGAGCGCGTCTTCATCGAGCTCTCCAAGATCCTGTTCAACCCCTGGATTGCCGGCGTGCTGCTCTCCGCCATCCTGGCGGCGGTGATGAGTACCCTCAGTTGCCAGCTGCTGGTCTGCTCCAGCGCCATCACCGAGGATCTCTACAAGCCCTTCCTGCGCAAGAACGCCTCCCAGAAAGAGCTGGTGTGGGTCGGCCGCGCCATGGTGCTGCTCATATCCCTCATCGCCATCGCCGTGGCCGTGAACCCGGAGAACCGGGTGCTGGGGCTGGTAAGCTACGCCTGGGCCGGCTTCGGTGCCGCCTTCGGTCCCGTGGTGCTGCTCTCCGTGCTCTGGTCCCGCATGACCCGCAACGGCGCCCTGGCGGGCATGCTGACCGGTGCCCTGACCGTCATCATCTGGAAGCAGTTCGGCTGGCTGGGTCTGTACGAAATCATCCCGGGCTTCCTGTTTGCTACCCTGGCTATCGTGCTGTTCAGCCTGTTGGACAAGGCCCCCTCCAAGGCCATGCAGGATCGCTTCGCAGAAGCCGAGCAGGAGTTCCAGAGCCCTATGGCAGACGCCATCGCGGCAAAATAACCCCCGCCTCGACGACAAAAGCCCCGCAACTGCGCAATGCTGTTCACTTAAGCGGAGCCGCATTGCGATTTACCGGAAAACGGGTCTTTGATATCTTCACCGCCCTGGGTCTCGATGGCCTGGGGC